>NZ_JBEOXU010000072.1:0-32135 GCF_040296725.1 Streptomyces sp. NPDC002044 | reverse complement strand
TCTCCGGCAACGTCACCGCGGTGAACCTGGTCAACATCAAGCGGATCGGACGGCGCAACAACAACATGCAGTGGTTCAAGGTCCCGCCGAAGATCGTCCCGAACCCGCCGCGCCCGGTGGCGCGCCGCGCTTAGGGGAGCCCCCAGCGGGTAGGGACTGGTGCATCGTCTCTCGCTCGCGTATACGTCGTCAGGAGTAGACCGTGCCGCATCCGCCGCATCAGTCCCTGCAGGTAGCCGCCGTTCAGGGTCTCCACGGGCGCCCGGCCGCCGTGCCGAAGCCGCGGGTGCCGGCCAGGGCCGGGGACGGCCCCTGGCACGCGGACGCGGTCTGCCGCCGCGACGAGGCGGGGCTGTTCTTCGCTCCGTCCAAGGAGCCGACCGCCTCCCGCCTCTCCCGCGAGGAGGCCGCCAAGCGCGTCTGTGCCCGCTGCCCGGTGATGGTCGCCTGCCGCGAGCACGCCCTGCTCCAGCCCGAGCCGTACGGGGTCTGGGGCGGCCTCACCGCCGCCGAGCGCCGCGTGGTGCTGGCCCGGATGCGCCGCCGGTCCGCCGAGCTGCGCCAGGCCCCGGGAACCGGTCCGATCGCCGCGGCGGGCTGACCCACCGTCCCCCTCACGCCCCCGCCCGGACACCGCCGGGCGCGCGGGGCACCGTACCGGCTCGCGCACGCCGTCCCGCACCGGTTTCCGGCGCCGGCGCACCGCACCGGTTTCCCGTACCGACGTCCCGTACCCACGCCAGAGGGGCGGTCACCGCCGCACGCGGTGACCGCCCCTCTCGCCGTGCCGCTTCCGCCGGGTCTACTGGGCCCGGTCGAAGTCGATCGCGCTGTACGCGCGCAGCTTGGACAGCCGGTGCGTCGAGTCGATCTGCCGGATCGTGCCCGACTTCGAGCGCATGACCAGCGAGGACGTCGTCGCGGTCTCCGAGCGGTAGTGGACGCCGCGCAGCAGTTCGCCGTCCGTGATGCCGGTGGCGACGAAGAAGACGTTGTCGCCGGAGACCAGGTCGGTCGTGTGCAGGACCCGGTCCAGGTCGTGGCCCGCGTCGATCGCCTTCTGGCGCTCGGCCTCGTCCTTGGGCCACAGCTTGCCCTGGATCGTGCCGCCGAGGCACTTTATGGCGCACGCCGAGATGATGCCCTCGGGCGTGCCGCCGATGCCGAGGAGCAGGTCGACGCCGGTGCCCTCGCGCACCGCCATGACCGAACCCGCGACGTCGCCGTCCGAGATGAACTTGATGCGGGCGCCGGTCTCGCGGATCTCCTTGACGATGCCCTCGTGACGCGGGCGGTCCAGGATGACCACGGTGACGTCCTCGACGGCCATGTTCTTGGCCTTCGCGACGCGCCGGATGTTGACCGAGGCGGGGGCGTTGATGTCGACGAAGTCGGCGGCCTCGGGGCCCGTGACCAGCTTCTCCATGTAGAAGACGGCCGACGGGTCGAACATGGTGCCGCGGTCGGCGGCGGCCAGGACGGCGATCGCGTTCGGCATGCCCTTGGCGTTCAGGGTGGTGCCGTCGATCGGGTCCACGGCGATGTCGACCTCGGCGCCGGTGCCGTCGCCGACCCGCTCGCCGTTGAAGAGCATGGGGGCTTCGTCCTTCTCCCCCTCGCCGATGACGACGACGCCGTTCATCGACACGGTGGAGATCAGGGTCCGCATGGCGTTGACCGCGGCGCCGTCCGCGCCGAGCTTGTCACCGCGGCCGACCCACCGGCCCGCGGCCATGGCGGCGGCCTCGGTGACCCGGACCAGTTCCAGGGCGAGGTTGCGGTCGGGGGCTTCGGGAGAGACTTCGAGCTGGGGCGGCAGGTTGTGCTCGGTCATCGGAGCGCACCTTTCTGTACGACGACGGCCGGGATGTGAGGGTGCCCGAACTCTATCGGTACGTCGACATATTGAGCAGGCCGGGTCACGTATGAGCGGCATACCGGTCAGCCGATTGGCCTGACGGGGCGTCTTGTGGACCGGCCCCCTGCCCCCGCCGCGCCGCCGCGCGACCGCTCGGGGCCACCCCGGCGGTGATCGCCGCCGGCGATGCGGGACGATGGTCCCGTGGCAGGTATGAAAGGCAAGCAGACGGTCTGGGACATGGTCCGGTCGCTGGGGGTGATCGGCCTCGTCGTCGCGGGGATCTATCTCTTCATCCCGCACGACGAGAAGGCCGATCCGACGCGCACGGTCGACTACCGGGTGGAGACGATCACGGCCCGCCGTGCGGCGCCGTACCCCCTGGCGGTCCCCGTCGGGCTCCCGGCCGAGTGGCGCGCGACATCGGTGACGTACGAGCGCAAGAACGCCAGCGCCTGGCACCTGGGCTTCCTGGACCCCGGGCAGGAGTACGTGGCGCTGGAGCAGTCCACCGACGTCTCCGGGAAGTACCTGGGCCGGGTCACCCAGCAGGCGACGGCCACCGGACGGACGCAGCAGGTCGGCGACGCGGCCTGGGAGCGCTGGGAGGGCGAGAAGTACGACGCCCTCGTCAAGCGGGACCAGGGCTACGTCACGGTGGTGACCGGAACGGCCTCCTTCGAGCAGCTCGGCGCGATGGCGGCGGCCCTGGAGTTCAAGCAGGGCGCCACGGCGGGCGGATAGCGCCGGGGCCGTACGGGCCCCTACGGCCCGCGGTTCGCCCCCGTACGCGGATCGCCGCCCGTACGCGGCCCGTCCGCACCCGCGACGTGTAAGCGAAGAGGCCGCGCCCCCCGGAATCCCGGGGGGCGCGGCCTCTTCGCGTACGGCGGCGGGCGCCGTCCGCACTCAGACGGTGGTGATGACCTGGTCGAACTCCAGGCGCGGGGAGCGCGGGAACGCGACGGCGTCCACGCCCGGCTTGCCGATGTTGACGATCATCAGCGGGGTGTGGTCGGCGTCCAGGAACTCCTTCTGGACCCCGGCGAGGTCGGCGCCGGTCATCGGACCCGCGGCCAGACCGGCGGCGCGGACACCGACGATGAAGTACGCGGCCTGCAGCGCGGCGTTCAGCAGCGCGGAGTGCTCGCGGACCGGACGCTCGGCGAAGAAGAGGTCCTTGGCCTGCGGGAAGTGCGGGAGCAGGTGCGGGAGCTCCTCGTGGAACTCGTTGTCCGCCGAGAGGATCGCGACGAGCGGCGCGGCGGCGGTCTTGGCCTGGTTGCCCTCGGAGAGGTGCTTCACGAGGCGCTCGCGGGCCTCGGGGGAGCGGACCAGCGTGATGCGCAGCGGGGTCTGGTTGAAGGCGGTGGGGCCGAACTTCACCAGGTCGTAGATCGCCTGGACCTGCTCCTCGGTGACCGGCTCGTCGGAGAACGAGTTGGCCGTGCGGGCCTCGCGGAACAGCAGGTCCTGCGCGGCGGGGTCGAGAACGAGAGACATCGGAAAGCCTTCTTCCATACGGAACAGAGGTGAAGCGATGTCCCCGACTCTACGGCGGAAGTAGATGAAGTTTCAACTAAACCGCCGGTGCGGTGACCGGAATCACTCCTCGCCGGCCGCCTCCCGGACCGCGAGCGCCGAGTCCAGACGGGCCCTGGCCCCCTCCAGCCAGTGCCGGCAGACCTTCGCGAGCTCCTCGCCGCGCTCCCAGAGCGCGAGCGAGTCCTCCAGCGAGGTGCCGCCCGCCTCCAGCTTGCGGACGACCTCGATCAGCTCGTCGCGGGCCTGCTCGTACCCCAGTGCCGTTTCGGCCTCTGCCATTCGCTTCTCCACCCTAGGTTCGTAGTCCGACGCGTTGGTTGCGGCAGTGTGTCGTCATTCGGAAGCCGGCGCGGCGGCCGGCGCGGCCGCAACGCCGGTGCCCGGTGCCGCGGCCGGGCCGGCGGCCGGTTCGCAGACCCGTACGGAGAAGGCGCCCTCCGCCACCCGCGCGTGCAGCACCTCGTCCCCCGAGACCTCCCCGGGCGAGCGCACCACGTGCCCGTCGGCCCGCTGGAGCACGGCGTAGCCCCGCTCCAGGGTCGCGGCCGGGGACAGCGCCACCACCCGGGCCAGGGTGTGCGAGAGCTCCGAGTCGGCCCGGTCCAGCAGATGCCCCAGCGTGCGGCGGCTGCGGGCCAGCAGCGCGTCCACCTCGGCCTCCCGGGTCTCCACCATCCGCTGCGGGTGGACGAAGACCGGCCGGGCCAGGGCGTGCGCGAGCCCCCGCTCCTCCCGGTCGAGCAGACCCCGTACGGCCCGCAGCCCCCGGTCCTGGAGCTGGCGCACCCGCTCCAGCTCCTCGCCCACGTCCGGGACCACCTTCTTCGCCGCGTCCGTGGGCGTGGAGGCCCGCAGGTCCGCGACCAGGTCCAGCAGCGGGGAGTCCGGCTCGTGGCCGATGGCCGAGACGACCGGCGTACGGGCCGCGGCGACCGCCCGTACGACCTCCTCGTCGGAGAACGGCAGCAGGTCCTCCACGCTGCCGCCGCCGCGCGCCACGATGATCACGTCCACCTCGTCCAGGGCGTCGAGCTCCCGGACGGCCTGGATCACCTGGGGCACCGCGTGCACCCCCTGGACGGCCACGTTGCGCACCTCGAAGCGGACCGCCGGCCAGCGCCGCCGCGCGTTCTCCAGTACGTCGCGCTCGGCCGCCGACGCCCGCCCGACCACCAGCCCGATCAGCTGGGGCAGGAAGGGCAGCGGCTTCTTGCGGTCCAGGGCGAACAGGCCCTCGGTGGCGAGGGACCGCTTGAGCCGCTCCAGGCGGGCCAGCAGCTCCCCGATGCCGACGGGCCGTATCTCGGTCGCCCGCAGGGACAGCTGCCCGCGCGGGGCGTACCACTCCGGCTTGGCGAGGACGACGACCCGCGCGCCCTCCGAGACGGCGTCCGCGACCTCGTCGTAGACCTGGCGGAAGCAGGTCACGCTGACGGAGATGTCGTGCGAGGGGTCGCGCAGCGTCAGGAAGACCACCCCCGCCCCCGGCCTCCGCGAGAGCTGCGTGATCTGCCCCTCCACCCACACCTGGCCGAGCTTGTCGATCCAGCCCCCGATGAGCCGGGACACCTGGCCTACCGGCAGCGGCGCCTCGGCCGACGTATTCAGAGCCATGCACGCAGGCTATCCGGCCCGGCTGACAGCGTCTCAGGGGCCGCCGGGGGTGTCGCCGCCCGCGGCCGCCCCCGGACCGTGCCGGCCGCGCTGGGCGAACAGCACGCACAGGCCCGCCGCCAGCCACACCGCCCCCACCAGCTGCGCCGTCCACGAGGCCGCCACGATCACCGTGACGGTCACCGCCGCGCCCAGGACCGGCACCACCAGGTGCCGGAGCCAGTTCGGCGGCCCCTCCCGCCGCTGCACCACGAACCAGCCCACCACCGAGGCGTGCAGCAGCGTGAACGCCACCAGCGCCCCGACGTCCACCACCGACACCAGGTGGTCCAGCCCGTCGTCGCGCCGCGCCGCCCACACCGCCGCGACCAGGGTGACGGTGGCCGCCACCAGCAGCGCCGGGCGCGGGGTGCCGCCGTACGTCCGCGCCAGCGCACCCGGCAGACGCCGCTCCCGGGCCATCGCGAACAGCAGCCGCCCGGCCGCCGCCTGCCCGGCCAGCGCCGCGAAGGCCGCCCCGATCGCCTTGCTGACCGCGACCAGGTCGTGCAGCCAGGGCCCGGCCGCCGACTCCACCGTGTTGTAGAAGGCCGGCCCCTGCTCCACCGGCCGCGCCGCCAGCTCCGCCGCCGTCAGCGGCGACAGCAGCGCCGCCAGGTACGTCTGCGCGACGAACAGCACCCCGGTCAGGGCCAGGCAGAACAGCACCGCCCGCGCCACCTTCGCGCTGCCGCCCGTCACCTCCTCGGCGAAGGAGGCGATCGCGTCGAAGCCCAGGTACGACAGCACCGCGACCGACACCGCGCCCAGCACGGCCGCGAGCGAGAACGCCAGCGAGTCGTCGCCCGTCAGCGGCGACAGCCAGCCGCGCTGCGCCCCGCCCCGCGCCAGCGCGGTCACCGCGGCGACCAGGAAGACCAGCAGGACCACGATCTCCAGGGCCAGCACCGCGAAGCCCACCCGCGCGGCCGCCCGTACGCCCCACAGGTTCAGCAGCGTCGTCACCACCACGGCCAGCGCCGTCCACACCCACCGCGACACCTCCGGGACCAGCGCGTTCATCGCGATCCCCGAGAACAGGTACGCGACCGCCGGGATCAGCAGGTAGTCGAGCATCGCCATCCACCCGGCGATCAGCCCCGGACCCTCGCCCAGGCCCTTGCGGGCGTACGTGAAGACCGAGCCGGCCTGCGGGGCCACCCGCACCATCTGCGCGTAGCTGAACGCCGTGAACGCCATCGCGACCGTCGCGACGAGGTAGACGAGCGCGATGGCCCCGTGCGACTTGGCGTCCAGGGTGCCGAAGACACCGACCGGGGCCATGGGGGCGATGAAGAGGAGCCCGTAGACGACGAGGTCCCGGAATCCGAGGGTCCGCCGCAGCGCGGCGGGCGCCGCCTTACTGGAATCCGTCACGGACGCCATCCGTCCTCCAGGCGATAGGCGGGACACGCTTTCGACCAAGTTTCTGCCGAACGGGCGACGTCCGGCCTCTCAGGGACCCCCGTACGATGGACCGTATGACTGCTCCCGCTCCTGCTCCCGCTTCCCGCCGCGTCCTGCTCGCCGCCCCCCGCGGGTACTGCGCGGGCGTGGACCGAGCCGTGATCGCCGTCGAGAAAGCCCTCGAGCAGTACGGTGCGCCGGTCTACGTCCGCCACGAGATCGTCCACAACAAGTACGTGGTCCAGACCCTGGAGAAGAAGGGGGCCATCTTCGTCGAGCGGACGGAGGAGGTGCCCGAGGGCTCCATCGTCATGTTCTCCGCGCACGGCGTGGCGCCGGTGGTGCACGAAGAGGCGGCCCGCGGCAAGCTCGCCACGATCGACGCGACCTGCCCGCTGGTCACCAAGGTGCACAAGGAAGCCATCCGGTACGCGAGCGAGGACTTCGACATCCTCCTCATCGGCCACGAGGGCCACGAGGAGGTCATCGGCACCTCCGGCGAGGCCCCGGACCACATCACCATCGTGGACGGGCCCGAGGACGTCGCGAACGTCGAGGTGCGCGACGAGTCGAAGGTCGTCTGGCTGTCCCAGACCACGCTGTCGGTCGACGAGACGATGGAGACGGTCGACGCGCTGAAGACGAAGTTCCCGCTGCTTCTCTCGCCGCCCAGCGACGACATCTGCTACGCCACCTCGAACCGGCAGGCGGCCGTCAAGGTCATGGGCGCCGACTCCGACCTGGTCATCGTCGTCGGCTCGAAGAACTCCTCGAACTCGATCCGCCTCGTCGAGGTCGCGCTCGACGCGGGCGCCCGCGCCGCGTACCTCGTCGACTTCGCGAGCGAGATCGACGAAGCCTGGCTGGAGGGCGTCACCACGGTCGGTCTGACCTCGGGCGCCTCGGTGCCGGAGGTATTGGTCGAGGAAGTGCTGGATTACCTCGCCAAGCGCGGGTATGCGGACGTGGAGATCGTCAAGACGGCCGAGGAATCGATCGTGTTCTCGCTGCCGAAGGAGCTGCGCCGCGACCTTCGTGCGGAAGCGGCCGAACTGGTCGCCGACAAGTAAGTCTTTTCGTACGGTATGTCCATGCAGATCATGGGTGTGGACATCGGCGGTTCGGGAATCAAGGGCGCGCCCGTGGACCTGGACCGGGGCGATCTGGCGCAGGAGCGCCACAAAGTACTGACACCGCAGCCGGCCACCCCCGAGGGGGTGGCCGGCTGCGTCGCGGAGGTGGTCCGCGCGTTCTCCTGGACGGGCCCGGTCGGGGTGACCTTCCCGGGGGTCGTCACGGGCGGCGTCACCCGTTCGGCGGCCAACGTGGACAAGAGCTGGGTCGGCGTCGACGCGGCGGCCCTCCTCTCGCGGGAGCTGGACGGCCTGCCCGTCACGGTCCTCAACGACGCGGACGCGGCGGGCGTCGCGGAGATGACGTACGGCGCCGGGCGCGGCCGGGGCGGCACCGTCATCCTGCTCACGCTGGGCACGGGCATCGGGAGCGCCCTGTTCACCGACGGGCACCTGGTCCCGAACACGGAGCTGGGCCACCTGGAGCTGAAGGGCCACGACGCGGAGAAGCGGGCGTCGGTGAAGGCGAAGGAAGACGGCGAGCTGAGCTGGGAGCACTGGGCCCACCGCCTGCAGAAGTACCTGGAGCACGTGGAGATGCTGTTCTCCCCGGACCTGTTCATCCTCGGCGGCGGCGTCAGCCGCAAGCCGGAGAAGTTCCTGCCCCTGATCGAGGGCGTCCGTGCGGAGATCGTCCCGGCGAAGCTCCAGAACAACGCGGGCATCGTCGGGGCGGCGATGGCGGCGAAACAGTGACGGCGGGGCGGGGCGTCTTCGGAAGCTAGGGCTGGGCGGTGGGCCGGCGGCGGGGCATCCGCCGCCGGCCGATCAGCACGGCCTTGCGCACGACGGCGATGAGCGCCGCCACCAGCGTGCCCGCGTACAGCCAGCCGGCGTGCAGGGACAGCGCGGACACCAGCCCCATCAGATGACCGCCGAAGCCGCCGGAGCCGCCCGCGACGGGCCACACTCCGGCGGCGAACGCGATGGGCGCGGTGATCGGCGCGGTGATCAGGTCGGCGGGCCGCACCCAGAGCGCGGTGGCGGCGGCGACGGGCAGGAAGAGCAGCCCGTAGACGAAGAGCGAGGCGTCGAAGAGCAGCCAGGAGAACCCCGCGACCAGCACCATGGCGGCGCTCGAGAAGAGCCCGCCGCCCAGCCCGGTCAGCCGGGGCCTGGGCAGCCTGAGCCCGGGCAGCCGGCGCGCGAGCCCCGGCGCGCCCCCCTGGACGGGGGGCGCGGCGGCGGAACTCGGCCGCCGGCGCTGGGCCGGGGGTCGCTGGGGGTGAGGGGCCGGTCGCGTCCTGTATCGCTCCACGTCACCAAAGTAGGCGGGCGGCCCCCCGGATCGGGCCGCGGACACGCGTACATCCACCCCCGCTCATCGGAAAGTAAACTGCTCCATGGCCCGCACCCGGGCCGCCGCCCCTCCACTACGGGAAGTCGCCAACGTGTCGCTCACGATCGGAATCGTCGGCCTGCCGAATGTCGGCAAGTCGACCCTGTTCAACGCCCTGACCAAGAACGACGTGCTGGCGGCCAACTACCCGTTCGCCACGATCGAGCCGAACGTCGGCGTCGTCGGCGTCCCGGACAAGCGCCTGGCCGTCCTGGCCGGCATCTTCGGCTCGCAGAAGGTCATCCCCGCCACCGTCGACTTCGTCGACATCGCGGGCATCGTCCGCGGCGCCTCGGAAGGCGAGGGCCTGGGGAACAAGTTCCTCGCGAACATCCGCGAGTCGGACGCGATCTGCCAGGTCATCCGCGCCTTCGTGGACGAGAACGTCGTCCACGTCGACGGCAAGGTCTCGCCGAAGGACGACATCGAGACGATCAACACCGAGCTGATCCTCGCCGACCTCCAGTCGATCGAGAAGGCCGAGCCGCGCCTGGCGAAGGAGTCCCGGCTCCAGAAGGAGAAGGTCGCGGTCCTGGCGGCGGTCGTCGAGGCCAAGAAGATCCTCGAGGCGGGCGACACCCTCTTCTCCAAGGGCATCACGAAGGGCACGGAGCGGGGCGACCTCCTCCACGAGCTGCACCTCCTCACGACGAAGCCCTTCCTCTACGTGTTCAACGTGGACGAGGACGAGCTGACGGACGACGCCTTCAAGGCGGCGCAGAGCGCGCTGGTCGCCCCGGCGGAGGCGATCTTCCTGAACGCCAAGCTGGAGGCGGAGCTCGTCGAGCTGGAGGACGACGAGGCCCTCGAACTCCTCCAGTCGGTCGGCCAGGACGAGCCGGGCATGGCCACACTGGGCCGCGTCGGCTTCACCACCCTGGGCCTGCAGACGTACCTGACGGCGGGCCCGAAGGAGACCCGCGCCTGGACGATCAAGCAGGGCGCGACGGCCCCGGAGGCGGCGGGCGTCATCCACACGGACTTCCAGCGCGGCTTCATCAAGGCGGAGGTCATCTCCTTCGCGGACCTGGTCGAATGCGGCTCGGTCGCGGAAGCCCGCGCGAAGGGCAAGGCCCGCATGGAGGGCAAGGAGTACGTCATGCAGGACGGCGACGTGGTGGAGTTCCGCTTCAACGTCTGATGCGTGACTTGGCGTCACATCGCTGATCTGGCAAACGTACAGGTCAGAAGGGGTCCGGCCTTAATGAGCCGGACCCCTGACTATTTCCCCTGCTGGGATGGTGCTGCCACCCCGGCCGCAGGACGCGCGCTGTTCGGTTCGCGGTAGCGCGGGTGGTCCGAGTCCTTCCTCGTCACACAGCGCTCGATTACGTAGCCGTAACCGATCCCCTCGGGGTGCTGGAACGGCTTCGGTCACCTCTCCGGGTACAGGTCGGCACGGTCGATCCAGGCGGGGGCGACGAAGATGTCGTCGCCGACGGGGGCTTCGGAGGCTTCCAGCAGGGACCAGGCGCGGGACTCGTCGACCAGGTGCTCCCAGGGCGCGGTCCAGTCGAGTTCCCGGTCCAGGCCGGGGCCGGAGACGCCGTACGTGCGGCCGGCGTCCACCTGCCAGAACTGGGAGTAGAGGATTACCTGGGCGCGGTCGGCCAGGTCGTTGATGATCTCGGTGAAGTGGACCGAGGGCCAGCCAGGAGCGTTGTCCGCGGCGGTGGCCCGTAGGTGAGCGGTACGCGGTGGGACGACGGGGGTGCGGGCGCCGAGTTCCGTCAGGGCCCAGCGGATGCCGTCGGGCTCGGTCCAGTCCGGCGGGGTGGCCCGGTCCAGGCAGGCGCGGTAGGCGCGGCGCAGGGGCTCGACCGCGCCGCCGATCTCCAGGCTCGCCAGGGCGATCGCAGCCCACTCACGGACGGTCGGGTTGTCGCTGTCCAGCAGTCTGATGAGGGCGGGTCCGCAGCGTGGGTCGCTCACCTCCTGGAAGACCTCGATGGCGGTCAGCTGTCCGAAGCCGCCGAGGGAGGGCAGGCCGTCGACGATGGCGGGGGTGGCGGCGGAGCCGAGCCAGATCAGTTCCGCGCGGGCGTCGTAGGACACGCCGGCATCGCCGTCGAGCTGCTGGACGAGTCGCTCGATGTGGGAGGTCATGACGTCGGATGGTCGCGGCGCCAGAAGGTGTGGAGCCACCAGCAGAGCACCGAGCGGTCGTCGGGCCAGGGGATGCGTTCGTCCGAGTCCCAGTCCTCGAAGGAGTCGTGGGCCAGGTCGATGGGGCGCCAAGCCGGGTCGAGCGGCTCGTCCTCGGCGGGAGGTCGGACGTACTGCCGGACGCGCTGCTTGCAGGCTCCGAAGTCCTGGTAGTTGAGCTGGGCCTCGATCAGGGAGACCTTGTTCGCCCCGCCGTCCATGGCCGGCCAACGGAACTGGACCCCGTCGTCCTCCCAGAAGCAGACGGGGCAGATCTCGTGGGAGCCGGGCATGGCGTCGAGCACGCGGTGCCCGCAGCAGGGACAGGGGTAGGAGTTGCTCACCTGCGCAGTCTCGTTGGAGGTCCGGCTGGTGCGCCATGGATTTCTCCTCGGCTTCAACACCACCGCACTCGTGTCCCAGCCCGAGCGCCGCAGCCTGCGCATCGGTGACTACCGCGTCGTCTACACGATCGACAACGGGGAGCTGGTCATCTGGGGTGTGCTCGGTGTGTGCCGGGATGCCCTCCCGTGCTGACTCGGTGCCGGCCGTTCAGCTGCGCGACCGTGAGCATGGTGACGAGGTGGCCGTGCCACCACCTCTGGGGCGACGTCATGAAGACGAGGGCTCCGTCGATCAGCTCGGTGTGGCGGGGTGCCTCGGGAGGCGGTCGAGGTCCTCCGCGAACCAGCCTTCCGCGCGCGGCGGGCGCATCCAGTCGGGCAGTGCGGACATGGCTTCACGGTAGTGGCTGCGGCCGTCACAGGAGCGGCGTTCCCGGCCCTCCCGGCCCCACGCGTGGTCGGCCGCCGCGCGCAGTCGCCGACCGCGTGATTCCACCGGCACCGGCCGGGGACGGGCCGCGGTGGCAGGATGCGGGGACGGGACGCGAGGGGGCGGGGCGGGATGGGGCGCAGCGAGAAGCAGGCGGTCGCCGAGGGCGGGCGGCTGGACGAGGCGGCGCGGGCGGTGGCCGGTGACCACCTGCGGGCCGTCGAGGCGGTACGGGCGGCACTGAAGCCGATCTGCGACGCGGCGGCGGAACAGGCGCTGGACGCCATCCCGGTGGCCCGGCTGAAGGAGGTCACCGAGGGGCGGGTGCGGCTCGGGGAAGTCGAGAGGAGCGGGCTGCGGTCGGTCGGGCAGGTCCTCGATGCCGGGTCCTACCGGCTGCGGCAGATTCCCGGCGTGGGGCAGCGGACCGCCGATCAGGTCATCGCGGCGGCGCGGCAGATCTCCGACGCGGTCCGGGAGACGATCGCCGTCCACATCGACGTGGACCGGCCGGAGCCGCGCACCACCTCGCTCCTCATGGCCCTGCACGTGCTGGTGGAAGCGGGCCCCGACGCGCGGCGTGCCGTCGACGCGGCCGCGGCCCTCTCGGAGCGGCTCGGTCCGCTGCTGGACGAGGCCAGGCCGGCCGCCGGGCGGCTGCGGATGCTGTTGGCGGGGCAGGGCGGACGGGCCCGGGCGCTGGAGGCCGTCGCCGAGGTCCGCGGGCTGACCGAGAAGGCCGTACGGGACGGTGTGCCGGAGCTGCTCGCGCAGGCGTCGGTGGATCTGCTGCGCGGTGCCTCGACCGAGGTCGCGGCCTGGGTCGACTTCGAGCTGCGGTCCGCCGAGTACTACAGCCTGCTCGCGGAGCTCTCCGGCAGCCGCCCCGACTCGGCCGCCGCCGAGGGGTTCCTGCCCGACGAGGTCGCCGAGCGGGTCCGCGACCAGGTGCTCGACGACACGCACCGGCGGGTCTCGCTGCGCGGCTACCAAGCCTTCGGGGCGCGCTTCGCCCTGGCGCAGCGCAAGGTGATCCTCGGCGACGAGATGGGGCTCGGCAAGACCATCCAGGCCATCGCCGCCCTGGCCCATCTCGCCGCCGGGGGCCAGAGCCACTTCATGGTCGTCTGCCCGGCCAGCGTCCTGATCAACTGGACGCGCGAGGTCGAGGCCCGCAGCACGCTGCGCGTGACGGCTCTGCACGGCCCCGACAAGCGGGAGGCGTACGCAGACTGGCAGGGCCGGGGCGGCGTGGGCGTGACCACCTTCGACGCCCTGCGCGGCTTCCCGGCGCCCGGAGCCGGTGAGCTGGGCATGCTCGTGGTGGACGAGGCGCACTACGTGAAGAATCCGAAGACGCGCCGCTCGCAGGCCGTGACCGAGTGGTCCGCGCGCTGCGAACACGTGCTGTTCATGACCGGCACGCCCATGGAGAACCGGGTCGCCGAGTTCCGCAGCCTCGTGCAGATCCTCCAGCCGCACCTGGCGCAGGCCGTCGGCGACCGTGACGCGGTGGCCGGGTCCACGGCGTTCCGCAAGGCCGTCGCCCCGGTCTACCTGCGCCGCAACCAGCAGGACGTGCTGAGCGAACTGCCCGCGCTCCAGCGGACGGACGAGTGGGAGGAGCTGAGCGCGTCGGACGAGGACGCCTACCGCGAGGCCGTCCGGGCCGGCAACTTCATGGCGATGCGCAGAGCGGCGTACGCGCGCCCCGAGAAGTCGGCCAAGCTGGACCGGCTGCGCGAGATCGTCGAGGACGCCGCCGAGAACGGGTTGAAGGTGGTGGTGTTCTCCCACTTCAAGGACGTCCTCGGAGCGGTGAAGGACGCTTTGGACGGCGTGCGGGGCAGCGGCGGCGGCCGGGTGTTCGGGCCGATCGCCGGAAGCGTGCCGCCCGCCCGCCGTCAGCGGCTGGTGGACGAGTTCGCCGCCGCACCGGGGCATGGGGTGCTGCTGGCGCAGATCGAGGCCGCGGGAGTGGGGCTCAACATGCAGGCCGCGTCCGTCGTGATCATCTGTGAGCCCCAGGTCAAACCGACCATCGAGCACCAGGCGGTCGCGCGGGCCCACCGCATGGGGCAGGTGCGCCCGGTCCGGGTGCACCGGCTGCTCACCACGCGCGGGGTGGACGAGCGGATGGTGGAGATGCTGAAGAACAAGACCCGCCTGTTCGACGCGTACGCACGGCGCAGCGCGGTCGCCGAGTCGACGCCGGACGCGGTCGACGTCTCCGACACGGCGATGGCCCGCCGGATCGTCGAGGAGGAGCAGGCGCGGCTGGGAGCGGTCGGCGAGGTGTCCGCGGGACACCCGTGAGCACCCGCCGCGACCCCGCGCACGACGGCCGGGGCGGCCGGCGGGACCGGTGGCCGGGGTGTGCCGGGAGGCTGACGGACCGTTGAGATCCGCGTCATGTTTTTGCTCGGATTTGGAACTCCGCGGGGGATCCGCGCATCAGTACCAAGGGATCCCCAGCCGTTCCTGCCCTCGGGCAGACATGACCGTTCGGAGCGAAGTTCGTGCACGAGTACCCGCAGCGCCCGCGGCCGGACGGCCGTCCTTCGTACGAGGACCAACCGGCCCGCGGCGGGCACGGGTACCAGGACCAGCGGGACCGGCCCGACCGCCCGGCGTACCCCGAGTTCCCCGACCGCCCGGCGTACCCCGAGTTCCCCGACCGCCCCGAGTACTCCGGGTTCCCCGGCCGCCCCGCGTACCCCGAGTACCCCGGCCACCCGGCCCCCGGGCCGGCCCCGGAGCCCCCGGTCCCGCCGGCGCCCAAGCGCTCCCGGCGCGCGATATGGATCAGCGCGGTGGTCGCCCTCGCGCTGCTGCTCGGCGGTGGCGGCTTCGCCGCCTGGAAGCTCGAATGGTTCTCCGGCAACGGCGAGGCGGTGAGCTTCGGCAAGAACACCCCGGCCCCCGCCCAGGAGAAGAAGGCATCCGGGGCGCCGGCACCCACGCCCGCCAAGCCGTCCGGTGACCCGGACGTGCTCATGCCCTCCGGGCCGAAGTCCGACTTCAAGCAGACCGCCAAGCTGGACGACGGCACGATCATCGCCAAGACCCGGGTCACGGGCGCGAAGTCCGGCTTCGAGGGGGACGTGTGGGTGTGGGCGCCCAAGGAGTACGACGACCCGAAGTACGCCAAGAGCGGCTTCCCGGTGCTCATCGCGCTCCCCGGCGGCAACGGCTTCCCGGCCAACTACTGGTCCGACCGCAGCCTCGGCCTCCAGAAGGCCATCAGCGACGGCGTCAAGGCCGGTACCAGCCTGCCGTTCGTCGTGATCATGCCGGTGCTCAATCCGGACAATAAGTACTACTACGACGGCGCCGACATCCCCGGCCAGCCCAAGATGGGCACCTGGATCGCCGAGGACGTCCCGGACTTCGCCAAGGCCAACTTCCGTACCTACAAGTCCCGCGACGGCTGGGCCTACATGGGCTCCTCCTCCGGTGCCTTCGTCGGCATGAAGACGGTCCTCCAGCACCCGGACAAGTTCAAGGCCGTCATCGCCAGCGGCGGCGAGATCGTCCCCGACTCCCCGCTCTGGAAGGGCCACCAGGCGGAGATGGACGCGAACAACCCCGAGAAGCTCGCCCAGAAGCTGATCGACGGCAAGGGGCCCGAGGTCCACATCAACTTCCAGGTCGGCACCAAGGAGAGCGGGAAGGACAAGATGCTCGCCTTCCAGCAGAAGTACGGCAAGGGGCCGGTCAAGACGACCATCCGCGACATCCAGAACGGCGAGCACAACGGCTGGCACTACGTCCGGGGCATGAAGGAGGGCTCCCTGGAGTGGATCAGCAAGGTGCTCAAGGCCCCCCAGCCCGCCCCCGCCGGCTGACGCCCCCGCCCCCGCCTGCTGACGCCCCCCGGGCCCGTCCCCCGGCCCGGTCCGTGGCGCTCGCCACGTCGTGCCCGTCCCAGGCAACCCATCCCGTCGTTCATACCTCTGTAAAGGGTGTAAGGGGGACCGAACGGTCCGACCCGCGCTCTGACCGGGCGCCGGAGAAGGAACGGGACACATCCGTGCAGCATGACCAGCAAGGCGACGGCGGCCCCACGACCGGGGGAAGCCGCCGCCCCAAGCGCCCGCGCTTGCTCCTGATCAGCGGTGGGCTCGCGCTCACCCTCGCCGTCGGCGGTGCGGCGGCGTACAAGTACGGCCTCTTCTCGGACGTGGGGGAGCCGGTCTCCTTCGGGAAGGTCCACGAGAAGACGGCCGCGGCGTCCACCGCCGCGGACGCCGTCGAAGACCCCGGCGTCCGGCCCGGCGTACGGATGCCGACCGGGCCGCCGGCCGGGTTCACCCGCACCAGCCGGCTGCCGGACGGCACCCAGATCGGCATGACCACCCTCACCGGCGCGAAGTCGGGCTTCACGGGCGACGTGTGGGTGTGGGTGCCGAAGGAGTACGACGACCCGAGGTACGCCAAGAGCGCCTTCCCGGTCCTGATCTCCCTGCCCGGCGGCCGCGGCTACCCCACGAACTACTGGGGCACGGGTCCCGGCCTCGGCCTGCAGAAGGCCGTGAGCGACGGGGTGGCGGCCGGCACCAGCCTGCCCTTCGTCCTCGTGATGCCGGTGATCAACGCCGACACCAAGCACCACTTCGACGGCTCGGACATCCCCGGAGAGCCCAGGATGGGCACCTGGATGGCCGATGACGTCCCGGATTTCGCGAAGGCCAATTTCCGCACCTTCACCTCCCGCGACGGGTGGGCCTTCATGGGCTCCTCCTCGGGCGGTTTCGGCGCCCTCAAGCACGTCCTGAAGCACCCCGACCGCTTCAAGGCGGCCATCGCCAGCGGGGTCGACATCGTCCCCGACTCCCCGCTGTGGAAGGGCAACACGCGGGCCATGGACGAGAACAACCCGGAGAAGCTGGCCGCGAAGCTGCTCCAGGCGGGCGGCCCGGACGTGTATGTGAACTTCCAGATCGGCACCGCCGAGACCGGCCGCGACAAGGCCGAGAAGTTCATGAAGGAGTACGGCAAGGGCCCCGTGCACACCCGGCTCCAGGTGATCCAGGATGGTGAGCACAACGGAAAGTCGTACGTACGCGGCATGAGGGAGGGCTCCCTGGCGTGGATCAGCAAGGTGATGGCGGCGCCGACACCCGACCCCGCCGTGCGATGAGCACGGTGGTGAAGGGGGCCTCGGCCGCCGCGGCCGCGGGGATCGTGGCGGTGTTCGCCGTCGCCTTCGTCGAGGCGCCGGGAGACCGGCCGGTGCACCCCTTCCCCACCGTCGGCGTGCTCATGGCCAACGGGGAGCACTGGTGCACGGCGAGCGTCGTCGACAGCCCCGAGGGCAACGTCGTCGCCACCGCCGCCCACTGCGTGGCCCCGGCGGGCGAGGACGGGGAGCCGGGCGAGGTAGCCCACGACGGCCTGGCCATCGGTGAGCTCGCCTTCGCCCCCGCCTTCTCCGGGGAGGGCTCCGGCACCCAGCCGCTCGGCGTCTGGAAGGTCCGCTCGATCCACGTGGACGAGCGCTGGACGAAGTGGGGCGAGGACACCGCAGACTTCGCCTTCCTCACCATCGCCCCGGACGAGGACGGGCGCAGCGTCCAGGAGGCGGTGGGCGGGCGCGGCGAGGCCCCGGTCCCCGACTGGACTTCCGGGTACGACCGGGACGTGACCGTCGTCGGCTATCCGGAGTCGGAGCACAACCCGCAGAACAAGCCGGTCTCCTGCACCACCCAGACCCGCCACGACGAGGAGGACCCGGACATGCTGTACATCAGCTGCGCCGGGTTCTGGACGGGCACCAGCGGCAGCCCGTGGATCGCCGACCGGGGCGGCCCGGGGCGGCCGGGGCGGCTGATCGGCGTGCTGAGCGGCGGGGACACGGACGTGGACTCCACGGCCGCGGTCTTCGACGAGCACGCCAAGGCCCTGTACGAGCGGGCCGCGCGGGGCTGAGCGGTGGCGGGTCCGGGCACGGCCGTACGCTCCCGTACGCCGCCCCGGTACGCCGCCCCCGTACCGCGGCTACCTGCGGCGTTCCGTGCTGACGATCACGCCCACCGCCGCGACGACGATCGCGCCGCCGAGCAGGATCGGCCAGGTCAGGGCCTCGTCGAGGATGAGCGCGCCGAGGGCCACGGCCACCACCGGGTTGACGTACGCGTACGTGCCGACGAGCGACAGCGGCGCCGCCTGGAGCAGCCACGCGTACGCCGTGAAGGCGATGAGCGAGCCGAACAGGACCAGGTAGCCGAGAGCCAGCCAGGAGGCCGTCGAGAAGGCGGCCGGGTCCAGGCCGCGGTGTTCGCCGCGCAGCAGGCCGACGATCACCCCGCCGACCCCGCCCGCGGCCATCTGGTACGCGCTGCCCGTGAAGGGGTTGCCCGGCAGGCTCAGCTTCGACGCGGAGAACGAGCCCAGTGACCACAGCACCGAGGCGGCCAGCACCAGCAGGACCCCCGTCAGCCGCACCTCGCCGGTGAATCCCGGAGCCGTCAGTACGGTCAGCCCGGCGAAGCCGAGCAGCACCCCGGCCAGGGTGCGCCGCGGCGGCCGGTCCCCGCTGGCCGCCCGCAGCACCACCAGCCACATCGGTACCGCCGCCACCAGCAGCGCGGCGAGTCCGGAGGGCACGTCGGTCTCGGCGAGGACGACGAGGCCGTTGCCGCCGAGGACCAGCAGCAGCCCGACGACGACGGCCGAGCCGAGCTGGGCGCGGGTGACCTTGAGCGCGGCCGGTCCGTACCGCCAGGCGACGAGGGCGGCCAGCAGCAGCGCGGCCGTGACGAAGCGGGTCCCGGCGGAGAGGAACGGGGGCATCGTCCCGACGACGATCCGGATGCCGAGGTAGGTCGAGCCCCACAGGACGTAGACGAGGGTCAACGCGGTCCAGACGGCACCGGTGGTCTGCCGCCGCGGGGCGCCCGTGGGCGCGTTCCGCGGCGGTGATGTTGTGGGCATGACCAGATCCTAGGGGTGTGGGCCGGGGCGGACTTCCGGGTTTCTCAGCCCTTGAGCAGCCCGTTCAGCTCGCCGTACGGGAGGGAGTGCCCGAGCGAGCCGTAGGTGCCGCCGGAGACCAGTTCCTCGGCGGCTCGGCGGACGACGGCGTACGCGGCCTCGGCCACCCAGGAGCCGAGGCTGACGCGGGAGACGCCGAGGGCGCCGAGGGCGGCCACGGAAGGGGCGTCCGGGCCGACGAGCACGTTGAGCGGGGCGTCGATGCCCCGGGCCAGCTCGGCGACCGTGGCCGGGTCGCTCACGCCCGGTACGAAGATGCCGCAGGCGCCGGCCCGGAGGTAGGCGGCGGCGCGGTCCAGGGTCGCGTCGAGGCGGGTGGCGGGGTCGCCGAGGCCGAACAGGAACGTGTCGATGCGGGCGTTGACGAACAGCGGGACCCCGGCGGCGTCGGCGGCGGCGCGGGCGGCGGCCAGCCGCTCGGCGTGCTCGGCGGGGGAGCGGTTGCCGTCCTCGATGTTGACGCCGACCGCACCGGCGGCCAGGACCCCGGCGACGGTCTCGCCGACGGCGGCGGCGTCGGCGCCGAAGCCGCCCTCGATGTCGGCGGTGACGGGCACGGCGACGGCGGCGGCCACGCGGGCGATCAGGTCGAGGGCGCGGTCGCGGGACAGCGCGTCGCCGTCGGGGGAGCCGAGGGACCAGGCGACCCCGGCGCTCGTGGTGGCGACGGCGGGCGCTCCGGCGGCCTCGACGAGACGGGCACTGGCGACGTCCCAGGCGTTGGCGAGGGCGAGGGGCGCGGCGGAGGTGTGCAGGCGCGCGAAGGCGGTGGCCCGGGCGGCGAGGGCCGTGTTCGTGGTCATGGGGGCAGTCCACCAGACGGGCCGGGCGGGAGCTCGCGATTTTCCGACGTCTGCCTCCGGCTCGGCGGGGCGCCGCGGGGCGGCGTAGGGCAGCGCGGGGCAGCGCGGGGCAGCGCGGCGCACCCGAGCCCCGGGCCGGACGGCCCCGCAGAGCCGCCCCCCGTGGGCCGCCCGCGTTACGCGGCCAGGCCCGTCTTCGCGCCCGCGCCGCACAGCGGGATGACCGCCGTGCGGCCCCGCAGGGGGTCGCCGGGGGCCGACGGGCCCACGGCCGCCCAGCAGGCCGCCGCCGTCGGCTCCACGAAGAGGCCGCGGCGGGCCAGGTCCCGCTGGGCGTCCCGCAGCCGGTCCTCCGGGACGGTCAGGAAGGTGCCGCCGGAGGCGCGTACGGCGGCCAGGATCTGGCGGGCCCGGGGCGGCGCCGGGATCGCGATGCCCTCGGCCAGGGTGGGCCGCTGGGGCACCGGGCCGGCGTCCTCGGCCCCGGCCGCGAAGGCCGCGGCCAGCGGGGCCACCGCCTCCGCCTGGACGGCGATCAGCGCCGGCGGGCGGACCCCGCGCCGGGACAGCTCCGCCACCGCGAGCGCGGCGCCGAGCAGCAGGGTGCCGTTGCCCACCGGGACGACCAGGACCTGCGGCAGCCGGCCGCCGAGTTCCTCCCACACCTCGTAGACGTACGTCTTCGTGCCGTGCAGGAAGTACGGGTTGAAGACGTGGCTCGCGTAGAAGACCCCCGGCCCGTCGGCGGCCTCCCGGGCCGCGGCCGCGGCGGCCTCGCGGCCGCCGGGGACCACCCGTACCACCGCGCCGTGCGCCCGCATCTGACCGGTCTTCTTCTCCGAGGTGCCCTCAGGCACGAAAACTTCACAATCGAGTCCGGCCCGCGCGCAATAGGCCGCCACCGAGGTCCCCGCGTTGCCGCTGCTGTCCGCCACGACCCGCTCCGGAGCCAGCCGCCGGGCCACCTCGGCGAGCATCACCGCGCCCCGGTCCTTGAACGACAGCGTCGGCATCAGGAAGTCGAGCTTGGCGTGAATCCGCTCGGCCAGCGGCACCAGCGGAGTGTGGCCCTCCGCCAGGGACACGGAGAACGCCCCCGGCAGCGGCAGCGCCGGCGCGTACCGCCACAGCGAGTTGGGGCCGGAGGCCGGATCGAGCACGGCGGCCGGATCCGGCGTGAAATCGAGGTCCCACGGGCCCGAGCAGACCGGACAGCACCAGGGGGCGGTGCGGACGTCGGCGCGGGTGCCGTCCTCGGCACAGAGATAGCCGGGGAGTGCGTGCGTCATGTGCGGGGAGCCTTTGCTCAATCATGGCCGTCGTATGGCACGGATGTTACGCGTCCGTTGTCCTCTTGTGGGAAGCGCTGACGGTGGGTCAACCTTTCGGGGGCGGCGCTCCGTTGGGCCGAATGCATTGTCGTGAACATGACTAAACCTGTGCTCGGGCCCCACCCGTACGGCACCGCCCCACCCCCCGCAGCGCACCACCTATGAGGAGGACCCCTCACATGTCCGTGATGCGTCACACCCGCCGGAAGCTCACCGGCATCAGCGCGATAGCCGTCGCGGCCCTCGCGCTCGGCGCGGCCGCCGCCCTCCCCGCCTCGGCGGCCGACAGCGGCGCACAGGGCGTCATCGAGAACGCCGGAGCCGCCGGGTCCGTCCCCGGCAGCTACATCGTGACCCTGAAGGACTCCGCGGCCCGCTCCACCGCCGACAGCGGCAAGGCCGTCGCGAAGCGGTACGGCGCGAAGATCGACCGGACCTACAGCGCCGCCCTCAACGGCTACTCCGTCGAGGTCTCCGAGGCGCAGGCCAGAAAACTCGCCGCCGACCCCGCGGTGAAGTCCGTCGTGCAGAACCGGACCTTCACCGTCGACGCCACCCAGCCCAACCCGCCGTCATGGGGCCTGGACCGCATCGACCAGCGGGCCCTCCCGCTGAACCAGAGCTACACCTACCCCGACAAGGCCGGGGAGGGCGTCACCGCGTACATCATCGACACCGGCGTCCGGATCACCCACCAGGACTTCGGCGGCCGCGCCACCTACGGCTACGACGCCATCGACAACGACAACACCGCCCAGGACGGCCACGGCCACGGCACGCACGTCGCCGGCACCGTCGGCGGCGGCGCGTACGGCGTGGCCAAGAAGGCCAGGATCGTCGGTGTCCGCGTGCTCAACAACCAGGGCTCCGGCACGACCGCCCAGGTCGTCGCCGGCATCGACTGGGTGACCGCGAACGCCGTCAAGCCGGCCGTGGCCAACATGTCGCTCGGCGGCGGCGCGGACTCCGCGCTCGACACCGCCGTCCGCAACTCCATAGCCTCCGGCATCACCTACGCCGTCGCGGCGGGCAACGAGACGGCCGACGCCTCCACCAAGTCCCCGGCGCGCGTCGCCGAGGCCATCACGGTCGGCGCCACCACCAACACCGACGCGAAGGCCGGCTACTCCAACTACGGCTCCATCCTGGACATCTTCGCGCCGGGCTCCTCGATCACCTCCACGTGGGGCACGGGCGACACCGCCACCAACACCATCTCCGGTACCTCGATGGCCTCGCCGCACGTCGCGGGCGCGGCCGCCCTCTACCTCTCGCTGAACCCGGGCAGCACCCCCGCCCAGATCTCCGCGGGCCTCGTCGCCGCCGCCACCCCGAACGTGGTGACCAGCCCCGGCACCGGCTCCCCGAACCGCCTGCTCTACATCGGGGCCGGCACCACCCCGCCCGGACCGGGCACGCGCTTCGAGAACCTGAACGACTACGCGATCGCCGACAACGCCACCGTCGAGTCGCCGGTCACCGTCAGCGGGATCTCCGGCAACGCCCCGGCCACGCTGAGCGTTCCGGTCGACATCAAGCACACCTACGTCGGTGACCTGAGGGTCGACCTCGTCGCCCCGGACGGCACCGTCTACAACCTGCGCAACCGCACCGGCGGCAGCGCGGACAACATCATCCAGACCTTCACCGTGAACGCCTCCTCCGAGGTCGCCAACGGCGTCTGGAAGCTCCGGGTCGCGGACCTCGCGAACGCCGACATCGGCAAGATCGACTCCTGGGCGCTCCAGTTCTGAGGAACGCCGGGGACAGCGGTGACTGAGCCGCGATGAACAGGCAGGGGCGACCGGGGGGCCGGTCGCCCCTGCTGCGTACCATTCGCGCATTCGTTCGCGTCGTCGCGCGACCGCAGTCTGCCGTGATGGAGTTCCCCGCCCGTGAGCATTCCCCCGCCCCCGCCCTCCGGACCGGGCCGTTCCTGGGTTCCGCCGTCGCCGCCGCACGTGTGGGGGCCGCCGCCGGGCCACGGGCCGGGGCAGCCGGCGCTCAACGGGTTCGCGCTCGCCTCGCTCCTCGTCGGGCTGCTCTGCTTCCCGCCGCTCGGCATCGTCTTCGGGGTGGTGGCCCTCGTACAGATCGCGCGCGGGCGCGAGCGGGGCAAGGCGCTGGCCGTCACCGGCCTCGCCGTCTCCGCGGCGATGACCGTGGTGTTCGCGCTCGCCGCGGGCCCGCTCGTGGGGGCGGTCGGCGACCGGCTGGACGCCGGCCCGGTGGCGCGCGGGGCGCGGGGCGAGCTGACGGACATGGAGGACCTGTCCGCCGGGGAGTGCTTCAACGTCCCGGGCGGGGACCTGACGGGCCGCCGGGCGCTGATGTACGCGGTGGACTGCGCGGAGCCGCACCACGCCGAGGTCACCTCGTCCGGCCCGCTCGACCTGCCCCGGTCCGAACGGGCCGGTTCCCACGAGGCGGACAGCCTGGCCCAGAAGGAGTGCTGGAAGGCCCAGGACGTGTACGCGATGGACACCTGGGCGCTTCCCCCGTACGCGGAGATGTACTACTTCTCGCCCTCGTCCCGGTCCTGGGACGAGGGCGACCGCCAACTGCTCTGTGTGATCGGCACGACGACGCGGGAGCACCGCGGCAGCGTGCGCAAGGACCGCGAGATGCTGACCTCCGAGCAGGCCGAGTACCTGACGGCGGCCAACGCCCTCGACCTCGCCTTCGGCCGGGCCCCCGAGGAGGAGGTGGCGGACGCGCTCCAGGAGCACCAGGCGTGGGCGCGCGAGGTGTACTCCGCGCTGGGGGACGAGGCCGCGGTGCTGCGGCGGCACGCGACCCGGCCGGGGATCGGCGAGGCGGCGCGGGCCCGGCTGAAGGAGGCCGAGGCCGCCCGTGCGGGCTGGCAGCGGGCCTCGCAGGCGCGGACGGCGGCGGAGTTCGACCGGCTGTGGGAGCGGGCCGCCGACGCGATGTCCGTGACGGGCGAGAAGGCGCTGCGCGGGGCCTACGGGCTGTCGACGACGGTGCCGGACTGGCTGGAGGAGAACCCCGCGGGACCCGGAGGGGAGGGCCCGGGCGGCTCCGGCGACCGGCCCTCGACGGAATCGGCCTGACGTCGTCGGCGTAACGCGCGGTAACGGGTTTGAGTGACCTGGCTTCATCACTTCGGGTGAAACTTTGGCCCTTGCTTGCGATGGACAACCGTAGGTTGCCAGGCTGTAGCTGTCTGTCAACCTGATGGGAGTGGCCAGTGACTTTCGGTGAGCAGCCGGCCTATCTGCGCGTGGCCGGGGATCTCCGACGGAAGATCGTCGACGGTTCCCTGCCCCCGCACGCCCGGCTCCCTTCGCAGGCCCGCATCCGCGAGGAGTACGGGGTCTCCGACACCGTGGCGCTGGAGGCCCGCAAGGTCCTGATGGCGGAGGGTCTCGTGGAGGGCCGGTCCGGGTCGGGTACGTACGTACGGGAGCAGCCGGTGCCGCGGCGGGTCGCGCGCTCCGGCTACCGCCCGGGCGGCACCTCGACGCCGTTCCGGCAGGAGCAGGCGGAGTCGGGCGCGCGCGGCACCTGGGAGTCGCGCAGCGAACAGGAGGCCGCCCCGGCGGAGATCGCGGAACGGCTCGGCATCGAGCCGGGCGAGCGGGTG
Source organism: Streptomyces sp. NPDC002044 (assembly GCF_040296725.1). Lineage (NCBI taxonomy): Bacteria > Bacillati > Actinomycetota > Actinomycetes > Kitasatosporales > Streptomycetaceae > Streptomyces > Streptomyces sp. NPDC002044. The sequence goes on along the minus strand of NZ_JBEOXU010000072.1, from coordinate 7,544 downwards.
ATGCGGACCCGGTACGTCTACCGCGACGCGGGGGAGGCGATGATGCTGTCGACGTCCTGGGAGCCGCTCGCCGTGACCGGCCGGACTCCCGTGATGCTGCCGGAGGAAGGCCCGCTGGGCGGCTCCGGCGTGGTCGACCGGATGGCCGCGATCGACGTCGTCGTGGACAACGTGGTGGAGGAGGTCGGCGCGCGGCCCGGCCTCGCGGAGGAACTGCTCCAGCTGGGCGGGGTACCGGGGCACGTGGTGCTGGTCATCGGGCGTACGTACTTCGCGTCCGGCCGCGCCGTGGAGACGGCCGACGTGGTGGTCCCGGCGGACCGCTACCGCCTGGCGTACCACCTGCCGGTGAGGTGAGGTGTGGTGAGCCGGCGCGCGGGCGCCGGCCCCGCGCGCCCGCCCGCGCCCCTGGCCCCGTGCCGGTGAGCGGACGGGGGTGCGGGGGGCGTAACGCCGTGGTGACGCGGCGGGCGACGGCGTAACCGGCGGGCAATGCCGCAGGGTGACGGGCCGTCACAGCGCGGGCCTACCTTCCGGCGGTATGACCGACACCGCCACCCCTGCCCCCGCGCCCGCGGCGGAGCCCCGCCGGTACGCGAAGCTCGCCGCCGACGAGAGCCGCGAGGACTACGCGCTCCGGTACGCGCCCCACTCGTTCCGCCGCTGGGGCCCCGGCACCGTCGCCGGCACCGCCCTCGGCGGGATCGCCTACCTCGCCGACTTCGCCATCGGCGCCTCCGTCGTCTTCGCCTACGGGTTCACCAGCGGCGCCGCCGCGATCCTGGCCGCCGCCGTGGTCATCTTCCTGACGGGCATCCCGATCGCCCGCGCGTGCGCGACGTACGGCCTGGACATGGACCTGGTGACACGGGGCGCCGGATTCGGGTACTTCGGGTCGACGCTGACCTCCCTCATCTACGCCTCCTTCACCTTCATCTTCTTCGCCCTCGAAGGCTCGATCATGGCCCAGGCCATGCACCAGGCCTTCGGGCTGCCGGTCGAGATCGGCTACCTCGTCACCACCCTCATCGTGATCCCCATCGTCTTCCGCGGCATGGGCGCGCTCGCCAAGGTGCAAGCCTGGACCCAGCCCGTCTGGCTGATCGGGCTGGTGCTGCCCTTCCTGGTGCTGGCCTTCGAGGCCCCCGACGCCTGGGGCGCCTTCACCGGCTTCGGCGGCACCGAGGGCGCCGGCGCCGGCTTCTCCTGGATCGGCTTCGGCTTCGGTACCGGCATCGCCCTCTCGCTCATCGCGCAGATCGGCGAGCAGGCCGACTACCTGCGGTTCATGCCCCCCAAGACCCCCGCCAACAGCCGCAAGTGGAACCTCGCCGTGCTCGCCGCCGGCCCCGGCTGGGTGATCATCGGGGCCGCGAAGCAGCTCGGCGGTGCCTTCCTCGCCTTCGTGGCCCTGGAGGCGGTGGGCAAGACCCACGCCCTGGAGCCGATCGCCCCGCAGATCGAGGCCCTGCGGCCCTGGCTCGGCGGCCTCGCGCTGCCCGCCGCCGCGCTGTTCGTGATCGTCTCGCAGATCAAGATCAACGTCACCAACGCCTACAGCGGCTCGCTGTCCTGGTCGAACTTCTTCTCCCGGATCACCCACCGCCACCCGGGCCGGGTCTGGTACATCTTCCTCAACCTCGGCATCGCGCTGACGCTGATGGAGCTCGATATGTTCGCCATGCTCGGCAAGCTGCTGGGCTTCTACTCCAACGTCGGCATCGCCTGGATCGCCGCGGTCGCCGCCGACCTCGTGATCAACAAACGGCTCGGACTCAGCCCGCCCCACATCGAGTTCAAGCGCGCCTACCTGTACGCCGTCAACCCGGCGGGTTTCGGCGCGATGGTGATCGCCTCCACCGTCTCGATCCTCGCCTTCTTCGGACTGTTCGGCACCTACGCCGAGGCATTCTCGACCTTCATCGCGGCCGGACTCGCCCTGCTGCTGTGCCCGTTGATCGCGTGGATGACCAGGGGCAAGTACTACCTGGCCCGGCCGAACACGGTGAACGCCGCCGGCGCCGACATCACCGCGACGCACGACTGTGCGGTCTGCGAGACGGCGTACGAACTCCCCGACATCGCCGACTGCCCCGTCCACGCGGGACCGGTCTGCTCGCTCTGCTGCTCCCTCGACGCGACCTGCGGGGACGCCTGCCGCAAGGCGCCGCCGGGCGGTGCGGTGATCCTTCCCGTCCCGTCCGTGCGCCCCCTGTGAACCGGCGCGCACGGCCCACTCGTACGCATGGCCGGATGCGTACGCCTGGGAGGTACCTCTTCGTGAAAAACCGTATCCGCTGAGTAAGGGTCGGGCGTAGGCTCGGGCATATGCGCAATGCGGTTTCCCGGGCAGGTACGACGGCGGAGGGTGAAACGCGATGAACGACAGCGGTGCCCTGCTCCCGTGGCTGGTCATACGTCAGGACGACAACGGCAACCGCTACCGGGTGGGCCGGTACCCCACCCGGGCCGAGGCCCAGAAGGTCGCCGACAGCCTCGACAACCGAGGACGCGAGCAGCTCTACTGGGTCGAGCGGATCGGTCAGACCGCCACGATGAACTGAGCGGCGTCGCAGCTGTCGCGACGCTGGCATAGGCTCCGCCCCATGACTGTACGCGTGGTCGTGGGCGGAGCCCTTTGTCATGAGGGCCGCCTGCTGGCCGCCCGCCGCAGCGCACCGCCCGAGCTGGCCGGCCGCTGGGAGCTGCCGGGCGGGAAGGCCGAGCCGGGTGAGTCCGTCCCCGAGGCGCTGGTGCGCGAACTGCGCGAGGAGCTCGGCGTCGAGGCCGAGCCGCTGGAGCGCATCCCGGGGGAGTGGCCGCTCAAGCCCGGCCTCGTCCTGCACGTGTGGACCGCCCGGCTGGTCTCCGGGGAGCCCGCCCCGCTGGAGGATCACGACGAGCTGCGCTGGCTGGCGCCGGACGAGCTGCACTCGGTGGACTGGCTCGACCAGGACCGCCCGGCGGTCGCGGAGGCCGGACGGAGGCTGCGCGAGGGCACCGGCGCCGGCGGCGGCAGTGGCGGCGACAGCGGCAGCGGCGGCGACAGCGGGGACGTGGGGAGGGGTGCGGGCAGCGGCCGCGGCGCATGCGGGGGTGTCGCCGGGGGCGCCCGCGGGGGCGCGTGACGCGCACGCTGTAGGCCGTCTGCGCCACAGTGCGCCGGTGGTGGGGGATCGAGTGGTACGACGCCCCAAATATCGGGTATGTCGCTATTAATCCCTATCTCGTCCCTCTTTCGTCCCCGACGAACCGGACTGGGGTCACTGCTGGCCCGGGAAGTGATCGGCGTGATCGACACAGACGGTGAGTGCGCCGAGTGGGCCTTCCCCGCCGAGCCCGGTGCCGTCCGCACCGCCCGCCACGCCGTGCGCGGCACCCTGCGGGACTGGGGTCTGGACTCCGTCGGCGATGTGACCGTCCTGCTGGTCAGCGAGCTCGTCACCAACTCCCTGCGCTACGCGTCGGGCCCCATCGGGGTCCGCCTGGTACGGCGCAATCCGGCCGCCGAGGACTCCCCGGGGGGTCCCGCGCTGCTCGTGGAAGTTTCCGATCCGCTTCCGGATCCGCCCCGCGAGCGGGTCGCGCGCCCGGAGGACGAGGGGGGTCGCGGACTGCACCTCGTCGCGGTCTCGTCGCAGCGCTGGGGGACCCGTCACGGGAAGTCGGGCAAGACCGTGTGGTTCGAGTTGGCTCTTCCTGGTGAGTAACAAGGTGAAGGGTGACCGACGATCACACGACGTGGCTCAAAAGCAACGGGACCTTTTTGTGATCGTGAACGCCGTGCCGTCAGGGGCCGTGGTGCTGAATACTTCGGTCAGGCCGGTCCGGTTGCGGTGAGCTGGAGGGGACGGTCGCGTGAGCGAGATACCTGCGCAGGCACATCAGTCCGACGTGCCCGGGGAGACATGGCACGACTCCCTGTGGCACAGCAGTCCGCCTGGCTCGATATATGACTACATAAAGGTCGCTTCCTTCTCGATCGGGCCCGACGGCCTCATCGACCAGTGGAGCCTGCGCGCCGAGGAGCTGTTCGGGCTGACGGCGTCCCAGGCCGTGGGCCGGGACCCGGTCGACGCCTTCATGCCGGCCGATCTGCGCGCGGGCGCGCACCGAAGGGTCGCCGAGATCCTCGACGGCAAGGAGTGGACGGGTCTGATCCCCTTCCGCGTCCCGGGCGGGTCCGGCGCGCACGGCGTGGCCGAGATCTACGTGATGCCCACGCTGACCGAAGCGGCCGAGCGCGCCGCGCTGTGCGTCGTCGTCGACGTGCGCGCGCTGCGCCGGATCGAATCCGATCTGGCGGCCTCGCAGGCGATATTCGGCCAATCTCCTTTCGGGTTCCTGCTGTTTGGTACGGACCTCACCGTGCAGCGGGCCAACCGCCGCTTCGCCACGGTCTTCGGAGGTGCCGCCGAGGAACACCGGGGCCGGACCGTGCACGACTACCTGCCGGCCCACGAGGCCGACCGGATGGCCGACGCCCTGCGCCGCGTCCTGGACAGCGGGGAGTCGGTCACCGACCTCCGGATCACCGGGGCCGCCCCCGGCAGCCGGGACAACCGCCACTGGTCCATCAACCTCTACCGGGTGCACGGCGGCACGGGCCTGCCCATCGGCGTCGCCGGCATCGGCACCGACGTCACCCGCCGCCACCTCGCCGCCCGCGAGGCCGCCGGGGTCCGGCGCAACCTCGCCCTGCTCAACGAGGCCGGCCACCGGATCGGGAACTCCCTCGACCTGGAGACCACGGCCCGCGAGCTCCTGGACGTGACCGTCCCGGGCTTCTGCGACCTGGCCGCCGTCGACCTCTACCAGGGGCTGCTGCTCGGCGACGACGACCGCCCCGCACGGCCGCAGGGCCCCGGGGTGCCCTCGCTGCCCGGCCAGGGCGCCGGCCGGGCGCCGTCCGCGCCGCTGCGGCGGGTGGCCTTCGCCTCGGCCGTGTCCGACGCCCCGCTGTCGGGGCCGGGCGCGCTGGTCTCCGTAGGGGAGATCCACCGCTACCCGGCCGGCTCGCCGGGCGCGCTCGCCCTGCGCACGGCCCGGCCGCGGCTCATCGAGCGCGGCGGACCGGAGGACCTCGTCCAGTCGACGCTGATCGTGCCGATGGTCGCCCACGACACGGTGGTCGGCGTCGCCCAGTTCTCCCGTACGAAGGGCAGCGAGCCCTTCGGCGAACGCGACCGGGCCGTCGCCGTCGAGCTCGCCGCGCGCGCCGCCGTCTGCATCGACAACGCCCGCCTCTACCGGCGCGAACACGAGCGGGCTCTGATACTGCAGCGCAGCCTGCTGCCGCCCGGCGACCCGGAGGCGGCCGGCCTGGACATCGCCTGCCGGTACCTGCCGGGAAACGCGGCGACCGAGGTCGGCGGGGACTGGTTCGACGTCATCGAACTGCCCGGCCACCGCACGGCCCTGGTCGTCGGCGACGTGATGGGCCGCGGACTGCGGGCCGCCGTCGCCATGGGCGAGCTGCGCACCGCCGTACGGACCCTGGCACTGCTGGACCTCGAACCGGCGGAGGTGCTCACCGCGCTCGACGAGGTCGCCCGCGGGCTCGGCGCCCCCGGCGGCTCCCAGCAGGCCTCCCGGGCGGCCCTGCACTCGCGGGACGCGGACCGCTCCGAGGTGTACCTGGCCACCTGCGTCTACGCGGTCTACGACCCGGTCACCCGGCGCTGCACCATCGCCAACGCCGGCCACATGCCGCCCGTCCTGGTGGAGCCGCCCGACGAGGACGGCGTACCGCGGCCCGCGCTCCTGCTGGAGGTGCCGCCCGGCATGCCGCTGGGCGTGGGCGGGGAGCCCTTCGAGGAGGTGGAGGTGGAACTGCCCGAGGGGGCGCTGCTCGCCCTGTACACCGACGGGCTCGTGGAATCCCGCGACCACCCGCTGGAGGAGGGACTGCGCGGCCTGCGGGAGGCGCTGACCGACCCGGTGCGCCCGCTGGAGGACGTCTGCGACCACGTCCTGAACACCCTCGACACCCGCCACGGGGAGGACGACATCGCGCTGCTCATGGCCCGCGTCCAGGGCCTGCCGGTGGACGCGGTCGGGGACTGGCAGCTGCCGCGCGAGGCCCGCTCGGTGGGCCGGGCGCGGGAACTGGCCCGGGCCAAACTGCCCGCGTGGGGCCTGGAAGGGCTGCTGGACACCACGGAACTGCTGGTCAGCGAGCTGGTCACGAACGCCCTGCGCTACGGCGAGGGGGAGATCCGGCTGCGGCTGCTGCTGGACCGCACCCTAGTCTGCGAGGTCTGGGACGCGAACCTGGTGCAGCCCAGGCGGCGCCGGGCCCGCGACACGGACGAGGGCGGCCGCGGCCTCCAGCTCGTCGGCCTGCTGTCGGCCGGCTGGGGCACGCGGCGCACGCACCGGGGCAAGACGGTCTGGTTCGAGCTGCCGCTCCCCGGCGCGGTGGCCGAGGCGGTCGCCGAACTGTCGGCGGAGCAGCTGCTGAGCATGTACGGGGGGTAGGGCGCGGCGCGGGGCCCGTCCCGGCGGGCGGGCCCGTCCCGGGGTGGGCGGGCCCGTCCCCGGGTGGGCGGGCCCGTTCCGGCGGCGGTCAGGCGGCGCGGTTCTGCTTGAGCGCGGCGAGGCGGGCCTCGATCTCCGAGGTCTTGCCGAGGTCGTCCAGGGACTCGAACTGCGCGTCCAGCGAGGACGCCGCCAGCTCCTGCTTGCCCAGTGCCATGGCCTCCTCGCGGCGGACCTTCTCCTCGAAGCGGTTCAGGTCGCTCGTCGGGTCCATGACGTCGATGTTCTTCACCGCGTCCATCATCGTGTTCTGCGCCTGCGCGGTCTTGGCCCGGGCCACCAGCTCGTCCCGCTTGGCCTGGAGCTCCGTCAGCTTGTTCCGCATGGAACCGAGACCCGACTTGAGCTTGTCGACCACCTCCGTCTGGGCGGCGATCGTCGGCTCCGCCGTCTTCGCCTCCTTCTCCGACTGGAGCTGGCGGCCCAGTGCCACCTTCGCGAGGTTGTCGAACTTGTCGGCGTCCGCCGCCGCCCCCGACGCGCGCAGCTCGTCGGCCTTCCGGCTCGCCGCGAGGGCCTTGCCGCCCCACTCGGAGGCCGCCCCCACGTCCTCCGTGTGGTCCGCCTCCAGCATCCGCAGGTTGCCGATCGTCGTCGCGACGGCCTGCTCCGCCTCCGAGATGGTGTTCGTGTAGTCGCGGATCAGCTGATCCAGCATCTTCTGCGGATCCTCCGCCTGGTCCAGCAGCGCGTTGATGTTGGCCTTGGCGAGCTGGGTGACGCGGCCGAGGATGGTCTGCTTGCTCATGGTGGGTCTCTCCTGGTGGGGGATGGTGTGCCGGGTGTGGGGAGGGCGGTGCGCGGGGTGACGGGCCCGGTGGTGCCGGGCCCCGCCCGGAGCGTTCAGAAGCGGCCGCCGCCGCCCATGCGGCCGCGGGTTCCGCCGCCGCCGAAGGAGCCGGGACCGCGGCCGGTCCCGGACCCGGACCGGAACCCGGAGCCGGACCCGGCCGCACCCCCGGCGCCCCCGCCTCCGCCCCCGGCGCCCTCCGCACGGGCGCCCT
>NZ_JBEOXU010000071.1:0-32349 GCF_040296725.1 Streptomyces sp. NPDC002044 | reverse complement strand
AAGAGCAGGATCAGCCACATGACCCACAGGCGGACGAGGACCTGCTGCGCCACCTGGCCCCGCAGGTCCTCGGCGCGCTCGTCCGCCGCTACGGACACTTCGACGCGGCCGAGGACGCCGTACAGGAGGCCCTCCTCGCCGCCGCACGCCAGTGGCCCGCCGAAGGCCGCCCCCGCAACCCGCGCGGCTGGCTGATCCGGGTCGCCTCCCGCCGGCTCGTGGACCAGCTGCGCGCCGACGACTCCCGCCGCCGCCGCGAGGAGACCGCCGCCGCGCTGACCCCGCGCGACGCCTTCACCACCCCGCCGCCGGGCGAGGACCGGGCCCCCGCCGAGGACGACACGCTCACACTGCTCTTCCTGTGCTGCGGAGCCGAACTCTCCCCCGAGGCCCGGACCGCGCTCACCCTGCGCGCCGTGGGAGGTCTCACCACCGCCGAGATCGCCCGGGCCCACCTCGTCCCGGAGGCGACGATGGCCCAGCGCATCAGCCGCGCGAAACGGCGGATCAAGGCATCGGGGGCGCCGTTCGGCCTCCCGGAGGCGCAGGAGCGCGCCGACCGGCTCGCCGACGTGCTGCACGTCCTCTACCTGATCTTCAACGAGGGCCATACCGCCACCTCCGGCCACGACCTCCGGCGCGCCGACCTCGCCACCGAGGCGATCCGCCTCACCCGCTCCGTCCACCGCCTGCTCCCCGCCGACGGCGAGGTCGCCGGGCTGCTCGCCCTCATGCTGCTCACCGACGCCCGCCGCGCCGCCCGCACCACCCCGGACGGCGGCCTGGTCCCGCTCGCCGAGCAGGACCGCACCCGCTGGGACCGCGCCGCCGTCGCCGAGGGAGTCGCCCTGCTCACCGACGCCCTCACCCGCACCCGGCCCGGCCCCTACCAGCTGCGCGCCGCGATCGCCGCCGTCCACGACGAGGCCGCGAGCGACGAGGACACCGACTGGCCGCAGATCCTCGCCCTGTACGAGGTCCTGATCCGGATCGTGCCCGGCCCGGCGGAGCAGTTGGGCCGCGCGGTCGCCGTGGCCATGGTGCACGGACCACGCCGGGCCCTGGCCCTGCTGTCCGATCTGGACGCCGACGGCCGGCTGGCCGGGCACCACCGCCTGGAGGCCGTACGGGCCCACCTGCTGGAGCGGGCCGGCGACCTGCCGGAGGCCCGCGCCGCCTACGCCAGGGCGGCCGGTCTCACCCTCAGCATCCCGGAGCGGCGCTACCTCCAGACGCGGGCGGCCCGTATCGCCGGGTGACCGGCGGCGTCCGCATGACGGACACGCCACACGGCTGTCAGACCCGCCGCCTACTCTTGATCACGTGAGCCCGACCCCTGACGCCATCGCCCCCGAACGCCCCCTCGCCGAGATCAACGCCGACATCCGCTGCCTCTTCGCCCGAGCCGAGGGCCGCCTGTCCGACGCCGAACGCGTGCGTCACGCGAAGCTGCTCCAGGAGTGGGCCGCCGCGATAAGGGCCTCGGTCGTACCGGCCGCCTGACGATGCCCCGAACCCCGCGCACCCGGCCCCCGGCCGGGTCCGCGCGGCGGAACCCCACCCCCGCCCTCGCGCCGGACCGATGATTCCCCGGGCCGGCGGCAGTCTTCTCCCACGAGCTCCCCGAGCACCCGTACGCGAGAGAAGCGAGATGGTGGACATGAGCGACCCGCACGGCCCGAGCGACCTGCACGGCCTCCTCCAGGCACACACCGAGGACGGCACCCTCCCCGGCGCGGTGGCACTGATCGCCCGCGGCGACGACGTCGAGGTCGCGGCCGCCGGCTCCGTCGACACCGGCGGCTCGGCCCCCATGGCCCGCGACTCCCTCTTCCGGATCGCCTCGATCACCAAGCCGGTGACCGCCGCGGCGACGATGATGCTGGTCGAGGACGGATCGCTCGCCCTCGACGCGCCCGTCGCGCGCTGGCTCCCCGAACTCGTCGCGCCCATGGTCGTCCGCACGCCGTCCTCTCCCGTCGACGACGTCGTCCCCGCCGAGCGCCCGATCACCGTCGAGGATCTCCTCACGTTCCGCGCGGGATACGGCTTCCCCTCCGACTTCTCCCTCCCCGCGGTCCAGCCGCTCTTCGACGAGCTGAAGCAGGGGCCGCCCCAGCCGCAGCAGGTCGCCGCCCCCGACGCCTGGACCGCTGCCCTGGCCCGCATCCCGCTCCTCCACCAGCCGGGCCGGGCCTGGCTGTACAACACCTGCTCCGACATCCTCGGAGTCCTCCTCGCCCGCGCCGCCGCAATGCCCCTCCCAGACCTCCTGGCGGAGCGCGTCTTCGAGCCCCTCGGCATGACCGACACCGGCTTCGCCGTACCGCCGGCCCGGCTCCACCGCCTCACCTCCTCCTACCGCGCCGCCCCCGACGGCGGAGCCCCCGAACTGCTCGACGCCCCCGACGGCCAGTGGGCCCGTCAGCCCGCCTTCCCCTCCGGGGCGGGCGGCCTCGTCTCCACGGTGGACGACTGGCTCGCCTTCGGCCGGATGCTGCTCGCGGAGGGCGCGTACGGCGGCGGGCGGCTGCTCTCCCCGGAGTCCGTGCGCCGGATGACGACCGACCACCTCACGGCGGAGCAGCGCGCGGGAGGAACCCTCTTCCTGGAGGGCCAGGGATGGGGCTTCGGCGGCTCGGTCGACGTGGACCGCCTCGACCCGTGGAACGTCCCCGGCCGCTACGGCTGGATCGGTGGCACCGGCACCGCCGCCCACGTGGTCCCCGCCACCGGCACCGTCGCCATCCTCCTCACCCAGCTCGAGCTGAACGGCCCGTCCTCACCCGCCCTCATGCGGGAGTTCTGGCGGTACGCCGCCGCGCGCCGCTGAGGGGAGGGGGTAGCGCCGCGGGGACGGGGCATCCGGAGGACATGGAGACTCCCACTCAACTCCGCGAAGAACCGGGGAAACCGGCGAGATCCGGCTCCCGCCGGCTGGTGCGGACGGCAGCCGTGCTCGTGGTCCTCGCCGCGCTGCTCGTCATCGCGGGCCGCTTCAGCCTCGTCCCCGGCTTCGGCGGGCTCTTCGGCGACGAGACCCGCGACCGGACGGGCCCCGCCGTGCTCAAGTCGATCCAGGACATGAGCCGTTACGAGGGCGCGGCCGGGAACTACCAGGTCGTGGTGGACCTGGAGAAGGACGCGAAGCTGCTGCCCGACGCCATCCGCGGCACCCGCACCCTGTACATCGGCGCCGGCACGGTCAGCGCGTACGTCGACCTCGGCCGCCTCGGCGAGCAGAGCGTCACCGTCAACGAGGACCGCACCGAGGCCGTCCTGAGGCTGCCGCACGCCGGCCTCGGCGACCCCGCCCTCGACCCCGCCCGCTCCTACGCGGTGTCCAAGGAACGAGGACTCCTCGACCGGCTCGGCGACTTCTTCTCCGGCAACCCGTCCGGCGAGCAGGCCGTACAGAAGCTCGCCGTCCGGCACATCGCCGACGCCGCCCGCGACAGCGGCCTCACCCAGCGGGCGGAGAAGAACACCGCCGCGATGCTGGAGGGGCTGCTGCGCTCGCTCGGCTTCAGCCGGGTCACCGTCACCTACGTGTAGACGGCCCGCCGCCGGTGACCGGGGAGCTCCCGGCTACGGCGGCGGACCCGCCGCCGCTCAGGCGCTCCCGCAGCAGCCGCTTGTCCGGCTTGCCGCGGGCCGTCAGCGGGACCTCCCGCTCCCAGAACACCGCCGTGGGCCGGTGGGCCGGAGCCAGCGCCTTCTCCACCAGGTCACACGCCTCCGCGGCCGTCTCCGCGCTCCCGGTCCAGCCCGCGGCCGGCACGAGGAACGCGCACACCTCCTCGCCCGTCAGGTCGCTGTGCCGGCCCACCACCACCGCCCGCGCCACTCCCGGATGCCGGGTCAGGGCCGCCTCGACCGGGACGCAGTACACGTTGTCCCCGTCGACCATCACCACGTCCTTGACCCGGTCGTCGAGGAACAGGTACCCGTCCGGCCCGAGGTGCCCCAGGTCTCCGGTCCGCAGCCACCCCCCGCTCAACGCCCCGTCCGTCAGGTCGGGCCTGCCCCAGTACCCGGCCATCATCGCCGCCGAGCGCATCCACACCTCGCCCGTACGCCCGCCGGACACCGCCGCGCCCCGCTCGTCGCGGACCTCCACCTCGACGCCCGCGACGGGCCGGCCGGCCGAGGCCAGCAGTTCCGGCCTGCCGGTCACCGCGGCCTCGTGGTCGGCGGGGGTCAGCCGGCAGATCACCGCCGCCTCGTTCATGCCGTAGCCCTGTTGCCACCGTCCGCCCCAGCGGGACACCGCCTCCCGCAGCCGCTCCGGGTGGACGGGCGAATCGCCGTACGAGACCGCCTCCAGACCGGGCACGCCCGCGGCGGTCTCCGGATCGTCCAGCAGGCGGTACACCATCGAGGTGGTCAGGTACGTCGACACCCGCCCCAGACGCCGGCAGGCGGCGGCGAACTCCCGTGGCCCGAAGGGGTCGAGGACCTCCACCCGGCCCCCGGCCCGCAGTTGTTCCACGCACCGCCCGCCGGACCGCTGGGCCAGGGACGTGACCGACAAGTAGACCGGCTCCGCCCATCCAGCGTCGCGCGCGGAGTTCCGCGCGGCCATCGCGCCGAAGGTGGAGGCCACGCCCTTGGGCCGTCCCGTGGTCCCGCCGGTGTACGTCACGCGGGCCACGTCGTCCTCGCGCGCCCGTACGGGAACCACCGTGCCCTCCCGCGCATCGGCCCGCCGCAACAGCTCGTCCAGGCCGAGCCGGGGGACCCCGGTGGCCGGCACCGGTACGTCGTGCACCACCAGGCCGGGCCGGCAGTCCCGCAGGATGAACTCCAGCCCGTACAGGGCGGGTCCGGCGAGCACCTGCGTCAGCCGCGCGCCCAGCACGTGCGCGGCGAGGCGTACCGTCAGCGCCTCGGCGCGGTTGCGGCCCGTCACGCAGGCGAGTCCCGACCCGCGCCGGACGCCCGCCTCCGCGAGCGCCCCCGCCAGCCGGTACACCGCGTCCAGCAGCTCCGCGTACGACGCGACCCGGGAGCCGACGCCGATCGCCGGCCGCTCCGCGTGCCGCTCGAACGACTCCATCAGTTCTGTGACATACCGTGCGGCCACCACGTACGACCTGCCTTTCCGTGCGTTCCGGCCGACCGTACAGGCCGTCCGGAGCGTGCCGCGCTGCCGGCCCGGGGCGTCGGGCGCACACGGCTGATCGGGTGAAGCTGCGGAACCTGTCGGAGGTCCGGGCGTTGATCAAGGCGCTTACCACCGTGCGCTCGTGCAACAGAAAGACCTTGAACCATGATGATCAAGAAGATGATGGCCACCGCCGCCGCCACCGCGTCGATCCTGGGAGCCGGCGCCGCCGTCGCCGCCCCGGCCATGGCCATCGGCAACGACAACGGGATCAACACCGTCAACGGCAACGGTGCCCAGCAGATCTACGGCAACCAGAAGACCGCCGGTGACCTGAGCCCGCAGCTCGGCCTCGTCCAGGGCACCCTGAACAAGCCCTGCATCGGCCTGCCGGCCAAGGTCAACGCGCAGTCGATCCTGGCCCTGGTCAACGTCGGCGTCCAGGACATCAATGTCCTGTCCAACCCGCAGAACCAGCAGTGCACCGAGAACTCCACCCAGGCCAAGGGCGACGAGCCGCTCTCGCACATCCTCAGCAACATCCCGGTCCTCTCGGGCAACCTCTCCGCCGGCAGCTGACGCAGTCCCCTCTGCGAGCCGGGGCCTCCGACGCCCGCGCGAGTGCCCACGGGGCCCCGGCTTGTCCCACCCGGATCCACGGATCCGGACCTTCCGCAGGCGTGCGCCGGCCGCGAGGCCGTCCAGGCGGGCACCGCATCGCACAGCACAGAGCCTCCCGTCCCTCGTCAGGGGCAGGGGGCTCCGTGGTGTGCGCGGCGCGTGGTGTGCGCCGCGCACCGGCCTTCAGAAGGGCCTGGCCGGCAGGTACTTGCCGTCCAGCGTGATGACGGCGCGCTCGCCGCCCTCGGGGTCGGCGACCTTCCGGACGTCCAGCCTGAAGTGATCGCGCTGATGATGCCGTCGCCGAACTGCTCGTGGACCAGGGCCTTCAGGGTGGTGCCGTACACCCGGAGCTTCCCGTGGAAGCGGTAGATGGTCGGGTCGGTCGGGTCGGTCGGGATGCCGCCGGGGGTCGAACCCCGCGTCGGCACCGCCGTGAGCCGTACGGCGTCCTCGACCAGGTCCAGCAGCGCGGCAACCGCCTTCGCCGAGACCTCGGGCAGGGCGCGCTGGCCCAGCAGGGCGGCGGTGACGAAGGCCACCGACAGTCCGTCGGCGTCGGCGAGGGCCTGGCGGACGGTGGGGTCGAACTGGGCGTGGAGCATGGGGGTTTCCTTCCGGGAAGGGGTGAGGGGCGTGGGGCGGGACGGGGAGGTCGCCAGGCCGGGGGAGGGGCGGTCCGGGTCAGGCGGCAGGACCGCCGCGGGGGCCGCGACCTCCGTGACGCCGCCCGTGGGGATGTCGTGGACCCGGCCGCGCACGTTCTCGCGGACGAGCGCCTCCAGCCGGCCCGGGCCGACGACGACCCGCACGTGCGTCCCGTCCCGCTGGAACCCGCGCTCCCGTCCCGCACGGTGGTGCTGCCGCGCCGGGAAACGCGTTACGAGAGCGCCGCGGTGCGGGCCTTCACCGACCTCACCCGCGCGCTGGTCCGCGCGCGCGGCTACCCGCCGGCCCGGGCTCCCGCGTCCCCGCCGGCGCACGACACGGCCGAGGGCACGGCGGTCCTTGCCTGCCCGGCCGGGGCATGTCTAGCTTCGGGGCATGACCACTGATCCGCAGCGCTTCGAGATCCTGCTGGTACCCGGACACATCGAGAACCTTCGAGGCGCCGAGCCGGCGGCCAAGGCCCTGCGGTCCGCCGTGGTCGAGGCCACGGGCGAGACGGGCGCCTCGGGATACCCCCGCTACCGCGGCCAGGGCATGGAGGCCGACATCGATCCGCGCACGCGCACGGTGGAGGCCCTGCTCGTCGACGGCTCGGAACTGGACTACGGACTGACCGCGCTGGTCGCGCCCGAGCGTCGGGAACCGGAGCGTCGGGCCTGAGGGTTGGCCTTGAGGGGCGGGCCTCAAGGCCGGGCCTCAGGGTCCACCGACCGGTGGACGCGAAGTTCAGTCTGCCGGACGTCATGGCCGCCCGGGCCCGCCCAGCATGATCCAGGTATGACCCAACTACCCGTCCGTATAGCCCGATGGAGCGCCCGGCACGCAGGGCGAGCGATTGCCGGCTGGTTCGCCTTCGTCTTCCTCTGTCTCGGTGCCGGCATCGCCGCCGGCACCCACCAGGCCACCTCCGAGGACTTCCGCGTCGGCGAGGCCGGCCGCGCCGAGACGATCGCGGCCGACGGCGGCCTGGAGCGCAGGCCGACCGAGCAGGTACTCATCCGGTCCCGGTCCGGCCCGCCGGACGCGTCGGCGGCGGACGCCGCCGCCCGGGACCTCACCGAGCGCATGCGCCGACTGCCCCAGGTGGACCGTGTGGCGGCCCCCGTCCGCTCCGCCGACGGCGCGGTCCTGATGGTGTCGGTGGTGATGAGGGGACCGGAGCTCGACGGCAAGAAGAACGTGGTCCCGCTCCTCGAACAGACGGCCAGGGTGGCCGCGGGCCACCCGGACCTCATCGTGGAGGAGACGGGCTCCCCGGCGATCAGCAAGGGTGTCAACGACCAGCGCGGCAAGGACCTCGCGCTCTCCGAGCGCATCACACTGCCCGTCACCCTCGTCACCCTGCTGCTCGTCTTCGGTTCCGTGGTGATGGCCGGAGTCCCGCTGCTGCTGGCGCTCTCCTCGATCGCGGCCGCCCTCGGACTGTCGATGCTCGCCTCGCACCTCCTGCCCGACCCGGGTGTCGGCACGAACATGATCCTGCTGATCGGACTCGCCGTCGGCGTCGACTACACGCTGTTCTACCTCAAACGGGAACGCGAGGAGCGGGCCCGCGCACAGGGCAGGCTCAGCTCCGAAGCCCTGGTCGAGCTGGCGGCCGCGACCGCCGGCCGGGCCATCGTGGTCTCCGGGCTCGCGGTGATCGTCTCCACCGCCACCCTCTACCTGGCGGCCGACGTCATCTTCTCCTCCCTCGCGACCGGCACCATCCTCGTGGTCGCGGTGGCCGTCGCCAGCTCCCTCACGGTCCTGCCCGCCCTCCTGGTGAAGATCGGGAACCGGACCGAGCGCCGGGCCGAGCGCCGGGCCGAGCGCCGGGCCGAGCGCCGGGCCGAGCGCCGGGCCGAGCGCCGGGCCGCCCGCTCGGCTGACCGCCGGGCCGGGCACGGCATCCCCGACCGGGTACACCGGCCCCGGCCGGGCAGGTCCCGTAGGCCGGGCTCCGGGGGCCAGGCGGCCGACGGGGTGACCGGGCGGCTGTCCGGCGCCCTGCTGAAGCCCGCACGCAAGCACCCCGCGCTCACTCTGTGCCTGTCCGTCCTGGTGATGCTCGGGCTGGCCGCACCTGCCGTCGGCCTCAAGCTCGTCGACCCGGGACGGGACACCTTCTCCCGGGACATCCCCGCCATGCAGGTCTACGACCGGCTGGGCGCCGCGTTCCCCGAACTGAGGACCCAGCACCGCGTCAGCGTCCGCTCCACCCCGGAACGTGCCGGAGAGGTCCGCGAGGCCCTGGGCGCGCTCGGCCGAAGCACCCAGGGCGATCCGCTGTTCGCCCAGAACACCGAGCCCAGAATCCTGACCTCCACCGACGGGCGGATCAGCGTCCTCGAACTCGCCGTCCCGTTCACCGCCACCTCGGACGAGGGAATCGCCTCGCTCACCCGCCTGCGCAAGCACCATCTGCCGGCGACGGTCGGCGCTCTGGCCGGAGTGGAGGCGGCCGTTTCGGGCGACGTGGCCCGCGGCCGTGACTACGTGGACCACGAGAAAGGCAAACTGCCCCTGGTCCTCGGCTTCCTGCTGCTCGTGACCTTCCTGATGACGCTCTGGGCGTTTCGTTCGGTGGTCATCGCCCTGATCGGCGTCTTCCTCAACCTGCTGTCCGCCGGAGCGGCACTCGGTGCGCTCGTCGCGGTCTTCCAGGGCACCTGGGCGCAGGACCTGCTGGGCTTCCAGTCCCTCGGGGCGATTGCCTCCCGGGTCCCGCTCTTCCTGTTCGTCATCCTCTTCGGACTGTCCATGGACTACCAGGTGTTCGTCGTCAGCCGGATCAAGGAGGCGGTCGACCAGGGCATGACGGCCCGGGAGGCAGTCGTGGACGGCATCAGCCGGTCCGCCAAGGTGGTGACCAGCGCGGCCATCGTGATGGTGACGGTGTTCGGGGCCTTCGTCGCCCTGCACCTCACCGAGATGAAGCAGATGGGGTTCTGTCTGGCCCTCGCCGTCCTCCTCGACGCCGTGGTGGTGCGCCTCATGATCCTGCCGGCCCTGCTCCTGCTCCTCGGCGAGCGGGCCTGGCGCCCGCTGGGCCGATCGCGTCGGACTCAGGGGGAGGGCGCTCCGGCGACGGGGAACGCGGGGAAGAATGATGCGGGAGCCCTAGAGGCCGACGTACACCCTGCGCAGAACGTAGGCTGACGATCATGCTGCAACGGCCACGCGACGGCGACCCGTTCTGGATATGGATGCTCCACTGGTGGGACATCCTGTCGTGGGCGGTCATCGGCCTGATGTTCCTGCTCACCGCACTCGCGGACCTCCCGGGCGCGGTGAAGTACGGGTCGCTGGCGCTGCTGGCCCTGCTCGCCCTCAGCTACACCACGGTCCGAAGGATGCCCGGCAATTCGGTACGCGGGGGCTACGCCCATCTGATCGTGCTGCTCGTCGCCCTGGGTGGGCTCTCGTACCTGCGCGACGGCTACGGGGTGCTGTACACGCTGGCCCTCCCGCAGTTCGTCATCTTCGTCGACGAGCTGCGGGCAGCGATCATCCTCAGCGGCCTGGGCGCCACCGCCATCACCCTCGGCGCTACCCTGCGCCAGGGCTGGGGGACGGAGCACCTCACGACCAACACCGTCTCCTCCCTCGCCGTCTACGCGGTGAGTGTCCTGATGGCGCTGCTCACCCCGAGAGCGCTCGCTGCCCGCGACGAACGGGTCAAGCTGCGCGCCGACCTGGAGACCGCCCAGCTCGGACTGGCGGAAGCGCACCGGCTGCGGGGCGCGGCCGAGGAGCGTGAGCGCCTCGCCCGTGAGATCCACGACACCCTTGCGCAGGGGTTCGCCTCCATCATCGTGCTGGCGGAGGCGGCGCGTTCCGGCCTGGAGACCGAACCCGCGCGCAGCGCCCGGCAGTTGCGGTCCATCGAGCAGACCGCCCGGGAGAACTTCGCCGAAGCCCGCGTTTTGGTCGGCGCGGCCCCGCAGAGCGGGCTCACCCCCGGATCGTTCGCGGCGACCCTGCGCCGAACCCTGGACCGCTTCACCGAGGACACCGGGCTCACCGTCGTCGCCGACCTCGCGGAGGTCGAGTGCGACCAGCCCACCCGGATCGCTCTGCTCCGCTGTGCCCAGGAGTCCCTGGCCAACGTGCGCAAGCACGCGGCCGCCTCCACCGTGGACGTCGTCCTGGCACCGCGGCCGTACGGTGTGGAGCTGGAGATCACCGACGACGGCCGGGGCTTCGCCGTCGAGCAGGCCCGAGGCTTCGGCCTGGGGGGAATGCGCAAGCGCCTCGCCGAACTCGGCGGGGAGCTCTCGGTCACCAGCTCGGTCGGCGACGGCACCCGCGTCCTGGCCCTGATCCCCGTGAACGGTGAGGCATGACATGACCCACGTACCCCTGCGCGTCGTGGTGGTGGACGACCATACGGTGATGCGGGCCGGTGTCGTCGCCCTGCTGGCCTCGGAGCCCACCGTCGAAATCGTGGGCGAGGCCGGGGACGGCCGCGCCGCCGTGGAACTGGTCGGCCGGCTGGCACCGGACGTCGCACTGATCGACCTGCGGATGCCGGTACTGGACGGGGCGAGTGCCACCGCCGAGATCACGGCCGGCCCCTCGAAGACCCGGGTGCTGATCCTGACGACCTACGACACCGACGAGGAGATCGAGCGGGCCGTCGAGGCCGGTGCGATCGGCTACCTGCTGAAGGACACCACCCGGGAGCAGCTCGTCGACGCCATCCACTGCGCCGCGCGGGGCGAGACCGTCCTCGCGCCGCGGGTCGCGGAGCGGCTGGTGGCCCGGATGCGCAGGCCCGCGGTGGTACCGCTGACCGCCCGCGAGGTGGAGGTGCTGAACGCGGTGGCGGACGGCCTGTCGAACGTGGAGATCGGCCGCCGCCTGGTCATCGCCGAGGCCACGGTCAAGACCCACCTGCTGCGGGTCTTCGCCAAACTCGACGTCAGCGACCGGACCCACGCGGTCGTCATCGCTCTGGAGCGCGGTCTGCTCGTCCGCCGCTGACCCCGTCCCGTCCGCTACCTCCCGTGCGTGCCGCGGTGGCCCGGGTGAGGCGGACGGCGGTGCCCGAGGCCGCCAGCGCCTCGCGGACCAACGCGTGCGCGGCCCGTGTCAGCGGGAGCTCTGTCTCCGGGCCGGGCTCGGGGCCCGGCGTCGGCCCGGGTCCCGGCGGGGCGCCGGGGGGCTTGTCCTCGGGGGGCAGCGCCGCCGGGACCGTCGCCTCGCGGAGCAGCCGCGCGCACAGCCGCAGTTCAGCCGGATCGAGGGCCACCCGGGCGCGTTCGTACGGGCGGTGGGCCGTGATCCCGGCACGCAGCCGGGCGGCGGCCCCGCACAGGGACTCGAGGTCGTCGAGCAGTTCCGGGGCGGCCCCGCGCCGGGTGGCCAGCCGTGCCCGGGCGGCCCGCAGTTCGGACTCCGCCTCCTCGGCCCGGTTGACGCGGTACTCCCGCTCCAGCGGCGGGCCGAACTCCACGATCGTGGCGACCCGTTCCACGAACCGGGCGTGGGTGTCGAGCAGGGTGGCCACCCGCTGCGGGATCCTGCCCTCCTCCCGGGCCGGCCACATCAGCAGCGTCGCCGCGGTGGCGAGCAGCGCGCCCAGCATGTTGTTGCCCATCCGCTCGGCGAGGTCCACCCAGCCCAGCGAGCGGTCGAAGTCGGTGATCAGGAGCAGGAGCGGGGTACCGAAGACGGGCCAGAAGCCGTAGTTGAACTCCCGCACGGGACGGGCGACCGCGGCCAGCGCCGTCACGACGATCCCCTGCGCGAAGGGCGAACCGGGGGTGAGAGCGAGCAGCAGCGCGGTCAGCGCGCAGCCGGCGGCGGTCCCGGTGAGCCGTTTGACGACCCGGCTGCGCGTCGCGCCCCACGTGGGTCGCAGGGTGGTGAGGATGCCGATCAGCGCCCAGGCGGCATGCGGTACCGCCAGCAGTCCGAGCGCGATGTACGCGGCTGTGAAGCACAGGCACAGCCGGACGGCGTACCGGACCTGGGGATCGCCGGCCACGACGGCCGCACGCGGCGACCGGCGGTCCCCGGCCGCGGGAGCCGGGGGCGGGGCCGGGGCCGGCCCGTACCGGCCTCCCACGAAGGGAGTCAGCAGGATCAGCGCCGCCCAGAGGCCGCCGGCGGCGAAGACCAGCAGGTGCGCGCCCGGACTGAGCCCGGGCTGCGGCGTGGCGCCCGTGACCAGCACGATCATCGGCGTGATCCCCACCCCGGGCAGCGGCACGAGCAACGCCGCCACGGCGGACACGGCGGCGGTGGCCCACAGGTTTCCCGACGTCAGCATGCCGACAGCGTGGGCCGCGGTGAGCATCGCCACCCGGAAGGCGAACTGCCGGACCCGGCCGGCGGGGTCCGGCGCCGGGGCGGCCAGCGAGGTCAGGAAGGCGGCGAGGGTGAAGACGACCGCGGCGCCGGACCGGCCCGTGGCGGCCCCCGCCATGACCGGAACGCCGACCATGACGGCGGTGCCCAGCGCGAGGTGCACGTCGAACCGGGCGGATGCCTCACGGGAGAGGTAGACCCCCCAGAGTCCCCGCAGGGAGTGCCCGGCCCGTCGCGCCACACCCGATGCGTCCACGCGGGAATGCTAAGTCAGACCGGGTATTCACGTCGTATGTCCCTTATCGTCGTGTCATGGCCGGGGAACACCAGCCCGGGGCTCAGCGTTCCGGCGATCAGCGGCGCTCCGCGCCACGGTCGGCGGCCCGCGGGCCGAGGGCCTCGTCGTGCGGCCCGAGCGGGCCCTGAACCGAAGGAAGCTCCCCCATGACCGACCTCAGCCTCGACGCGCAGACCGCCCTGGTCCTGATCGACCTGCAGAAGGGCATCCTCGCCCTCCCCACGGCCAAGCCCGCGGACGAGGTGCTGAAGCAGGGCATCCGGCTCGCGGAGGCTTTCCGGGCCCGGAAGCTGCCCGTCGTCCTGGTGAAGGTCGCGTGGTCCGCGGACGGGAGCGACCTGCCCACCACCGCAGTCGACCGCCCCGGCCCGGCGGCCGCGCCCCCGGCCACGTTCTCCGAGATCCCGTCCGAACTCGCCTCCCTCGGCGACATCGTCGTCACCAAGCGGCACTGGGGCGCCTTCACCGGAACCGAGCTGGACCTCCAGCTGCGCCGCCGCGGCGTCCACCGCATCGTCCTGGCCGGCATCTCCACCAGTGTCGGCGTGGAGTCCACCGCCCGTACCGCCTGGGAGAACAGTTACGAGCTGGTCTTCGCGGAGGACGCCACCGCCGACACCGACGCGGAATCCCACGCGCACAGCTTCGGCAAGATCTTCCCGCGCATCGGCCGGGTCGCCAGCACCGCCGAGGTCATCGCCGCACTGGACGCCTGAGCGAACGCGCCGGCCCGGCCCCCTCGTCGAGGGGACCGGGCCGGTGTCACACGGTCAGGCGGGCCTCAGCTCACCTGGAGCGCGACGTCGTCCACGACGTAGGAGGTCTGGAGGGACTGGTCCTCCACGCCGTTGAACTTGAGCACGACGCTCTGGCCGGCGAACCGGGAGAGGTCGTACGTCTTCTGCGTGTAGCCGGTGTTCGCGTCCAGGTTGGACAGGGTGTCCAGGGTCTGGCCGCCGACCGAGACGGTGAACCGGTCGTAGACCACGTTCTCCGTCTCGTCCGTGTCGATGTGCAGGAAGAACGACAGCTGGTACGCGGAGCAGCCGGACGGGATGGTCAGCGTCTGCGCGGCGCTGTCCGTACGGGCCGAACCCCAGCCGTTGAGCCAAGCCTTGTAGCTGCCGCCGTGCGGGGCCTGGCCGGCCTGGTTGGTGATCACGCCGGAGGTGGCGGTCCACGGGGTGGAGCCGCTCTCGAAGCCGCCGTTGACCACGAGCTGGCGCGGGGTGCAGGTGCCGCCGCCACCGCTGACGGTCAGCGTGTAGGTGGTGGCGTGGCTGACGGTGCCGGAGCCGGTGACCGTCAGGGTGTAGGTGCCCGGCGCGGTGCTCGCGCCGACCTGCACGGAGAGGGTGGCGGAGTTGCCGGACTGCACGGACGTCGGGCTGAGCGTGGCGCTCACGCCCGCCGGAGCCCCCGAGACCGACAGGGCGATCGTCTGCGCGGCGCCGCTGACCGTGGCGGTGTTCACCGTCGCGGAGGTGGAGCCGCCGGGGGCGGCCGTGCCCGCGGACGGGCTGGTGCTCAGCGAGAAGTCCTGCGCCGGGGTCTCGCCGCCGACGGCCTGCTTCCAGACGGCGTACGCGACGCCGTCGGCGCTGCGGTCCAGGACCGTGGCGCTGATGTTGTTCGTGGTGTCGCAGGAGCTGTGGTAGCAGGGGTCGTAGGCGGCGTTCGCGGTACCGCCCCACTTGGTGGCCTGCGCCGAGGTCTTGCGGGCGCTGGCACCGGCCGCGTAGCCGGAGGTGGGGATGCCCGCCTGCTGGAAGGAGTAGTCGTCACTGCGGCCCTGGCCCTCGGTGTTCTCCTCGGGCGCGAGGTTCAGCGAGGTCCAGTACGCCTTCAGCGGCGCGGCGGTGGCGGAGTTGACGTTGTTGATGAAGTAGCCGCCATTGGTGGAACCCACCATGTCGAAGTTGTAGTACGCCTTGATGGCGCTGCGCTGGGCGCTGCTCAGCTGGTTGACGTAGAACTTCGAGCCGTTCAGGCCCTGCTCCTCGTCCGTCCACCAGGCGAAGCGGACGTGCTTCGTCATCGTGGGGTTCTTCTGCGCGAGGACGAGGGCGTTCTCCAGCAGCGTCGCGGAGCCCGACCCGTTGTCGTTGATGCCGGGGCCGGCCGAGACGCCGTCGAGGTGCGCGCCGAACACGACGGTCTGGTCGGCGGGTCCGCCGGGCCAGTCGGCGATCAGGTTGTTGGAGGGGTAGGTGCAGGAGGTGCAGTTCTGCTCGGTGACGGTGTACCCGGCGGCTTGCAGCTTGCCCTTCACGTACGCCAGGGACTGGGTGTAACCGGCGCTGCCCGCACGGCGGTTGCCGCCGTTCTGCGAGGCGATGGTGCCGAACTGGGCCAGGTGGGCCTGGACATTGGCCACGCTGATGTTCGGAGGGTCGTTGGGGGGCTGGGTCCCGCCGACGTTCAGGGCGAAGTCGACCGTGTGGGAGAGCGTGGAGCCCTGGCCCTTGACGACGACGGTGGACGCGCCGGGGGCGGCGTTGGCCGTGGCGGTCAGCGTCAGCACGGAGGACTGGCCGGACTGGACCGTGGCGGGGTTGAAGGAGGCGCTCACCCCGGCGGGCAGCCCGCTCGCGGTGAGGGTCACCGACTGGGCGGTGCCGGTGGTGGTGTTGGTGGCCACGGTCGTGGTGACCGAGGCGCCCTGCTGCACGGTGCCCGAGGAGGGGTTCAGGGCCAGCGAGAAGTCGTTGTTCTGCCCGCTGGGCGTACAGGTCGGGTCACCGGCCTGGGCGGGAACGCTGATGGCGTCCCAGGCGGCCTTGGTCTTGACGAACAGGTCACAGGTGGCGGGGTCCAGGGACTTCGCCGAACTGAGCGTGGCCGTACGGTACTTCTTGTAGGACATGCTGCTGGTCTTGAGCAGCATGCCGCCGTAGAAGACCTTGCCGGCGTTCTGGACGCCCACGCCGGTCAGGGTCGTCTGGTTGCAGGTGGAGCTGCTGGGCTTGCCGCCGCCCGGGCTGGTGCCCTCGGCCAGCAGGTAGAACCAGTGGTTGAGCGGGCCGGCCGCCGCGTGCACCTCGGTGCCGGGTATCGCGGAGCTGTAACAGGCCGGGTCGTTGTTGACGGCGGGCGGGTTGTACATGTTCCGGATCGGCCCGCGGCCCTGGAGGTTGATCACCTCGCCGACGGTGTAGTCGGGGGTGTCGTACGGGGAGGGCTGGTTGATGTACGCCTCGGTCAGCGCGCCGAAGATGTCACCGGTGGCCTCGCCGAGCCCGGACTCCTGCCCGCTGGTCCCGCCGGGGGTGTTGGAGTCGATGGCGTGCCCGTACTCGTGGGCCACCACGTCCACTCCGGCGATCCACTCGTTGGCGCTGTTGCGGCCGATGGTGACCTGGCTGCCGTCCCAGTAGGCGTTCAGCTCGCCCAGCCCGACCTTGGCGGGGAAGCTGCGGCCGTTGCCGTTGACCCCGTTGCGGCCCAGCCACTGCCCGAGCATGTCCCACTGCTTCTGCGCGGCGAACATCAGGTCGACGCAGCCGGTTTCCTTGGACGTGGGGTTGCCGGTGCCCCAGGAGTCCGAGGACTTCGAGAAGACCGTGCCCGTGCTGTAGTCCGCACAGCTCAGACCGGTCCGGTTCGGGTCGCGCAGCGAGTACGTGGAGCCCGAGGCGGTGGTGTCGATGGTCAGCGGGTTCGGGCCGTTCCACTTGCTGTTGCCGCTGCCCGCCACGACGTCGTCGTAGCTGTCGACGAAGCCGCCGCCGCGCGCGTCCGTGAAGACGTGCAGCTTGCTGGGAGCCGTCTTGGTGCGGCCGGTGAGGACGGTCTCCCAGGCCAGTACGGGCTTGTCGTCCTTCAGGCGCACGACGAGCCGGCTCGACTCGACCTTGTCCACCGTGGCCAGCTTCGTCCGAGCGGTGGACTCGGCGGACTTGGCGGTGACGGAGGGCCGGGTCGCCACGTCGATCCGCACGGAGGAGGCGGACTGCAGGGCGCGCACCTTGCCCGCGCCGTCGGCGAGGACGACCGCGTCGCCGCCGACGACCGGCAGGCCGCGGTAGCTGCGCTCGTAGGCGACCGAGAAGAGGTCCTGCACCCAGGGGGTGACGAGGCGTCGTTCGTACTGCTCCTGTGAGGAGTTGACCAGTGAGTCGAGACCGCTGTTGACGGCCTGGTCCGCGGCGGCGACCGCGCGGGCGGCCGGGGAGTCCTGCTGTGACGGTGCGGGCTGCGCCTGCTGCGCTGCCGACGCCGTCCCGGCCAGGGCGCCGGCGAGGCTCGCGGTCAGCGCCATGGCTGCCACGGCTGCCGTCCATCTGGTGGGCTGCAACGTCCACTCCGATCGTGGGGGGGTGGGGAGGCGGGGATGGGGAACGTGCACGTTCGCCGCCGAGTATGGGCGTGTACATGGCGGGATCGGGACATCCCGGCAGGCATAAGGTCCGGGTTATGGTGCGGCGGCGGCCCGCTGCGTACGCTGCCCGGATGCAGCTGGAGTTGAGGCATCTGCAAGCCGTCTGCCGCATAGCGGAAGCGGGCAGCCTGGGGGGCGCGGCGCGACGCCTCGGTGTGTCCCAGCCCGCGCTCTCGGCCCAGCTGCGCCGCATCGAGAAGGTCACCGGCGGCGAGCTGTTCGTCCGCGGCCGCAACGGTGTCGAGCCCACGGCGCTGGGTCAGTTCGTGCTGGCCAAGGCGCGCCGGGTGCTCAGCGAGATGGACGCGCTGGGCGCCGAGGCGCGGGAGATCGCCACCGGCACCCCGCTGCGGCTCGGCTGCATCCTGCTGGTCCTGCTCGATGGTCTGCTGGCCCGCACCGACCGGTCCATGGCCGGCCGGGAGATCACGGTCGACCTGGAGGACTCGGTGACCGCGCTCGCGCGGATGCTGGGCGCGGGGCAGTACGACGCCATCGTGTACGGGGAGGTGAACGGCCACGAGGTGCCGCTCCCCGGCGGCAGCGCGGCCAGGACGCTGGTCCCGAAGGAGCCGTTCTGTGTGCGGCTGTCCGAGGCGCACCGGCTCGCGCACCGGGAGGTGATCGACCTGGCCGACCTCGCGGGGGAGTCCTGGATGACGCTGGTGGTGGACGACGACGGCGGCCCCGAGGCGCTCCTCGCCGCCTGCGCGAAGGCCGGGTTCACGCCGTCACTGCGCTACCGGATCACCGACCGCACGATGCACTACGCCCTGATCGCCGCGGGCCGCGCCGTCTCCCTCACCCAGCCGACGGCCCCGACGGCCGCGGGCACCGTGATGCGTCCCCTGCTCGGTGCGCCGGTCACCGGGCGGATCCGCCTGGCCTGGAACCGGTCCACGGTGTCGGCCCGGCAGGCGGAGCTGCTGTTCGAGGCCGCGGCCGGCGCCTATGTGGCCGACGTGGAGAACAACGCCTTCCACAAGGCATGGTGGGACGCGCACCCCGAGGCCCACCCCGCCCTGGGGTGAGGCCCCGCGCGGCGGAGGTCAGCGCCGCTGCGCGGTGAGCAGCAGGTACTCCCAGTCCATCGCCCCGTCCGACAGGTGGTCCGCGGCGAGTCCGTCGAGGGCGTCGTCCAGGGCGGCCGACCGGTCGGGGTCACCCTCGAGGTTGCGGTACACCGCGATCGTCGGCCCGTAGCAGGCCTTGAAGAACTCGCGGAACTCCGCGGGCCGCGCGAAGTGGTCCACACGCACCGTCCGGCGCTGGGCGACGACGTCGGCGACGCGGTCGCCGAGCAGTTCGTGGACGTGCTCCTCGTTCCCCCACAGCGGCGGCGGCTGGGCTCCGGGCGGCGGCGGGGGAGCGTAGGGCTTCATCGCGGCGAACATCCGGCCGACGAACCCCTCCGGGGTCCAGCTGAGCAGCCCCACGGTTCCGCCGGTGCGGCAGACCCGGAGCAACTCGTCGGCGGCGGCCTGGTGGTGCGGGGCGAACATGACGCCCACGCAGGACATCACCGTGTCGAACTCGCCGTCCGCGAACGGCAGCGCCTCGGCGTCCGCCTCCCGCCACTCCAGCTCGGCGCCGCGTTCGGCGGCCAGTGCGCGGCCGATCTCCAGCAGCTCGGGGGTGAGGTCGGACGCCACCACGTCCGCCCCGGCCAGTGCGGCCGGAACGGCGGCGTTGCCGGTGCCCGCGGCGATGTCCAGCACCCGGTCGCCGGTCCGTACGCCGCACTCGGCGACGAGTACGGATCCGAGCTGCGGGATGACGTGCGTGGCCACGGACGGATAGTCGCCGAGTGCCCACATGGCGCGGTGTTTGGCCTTCAGGGCCAGGTCGGCCGGGTCCGCCTCGTTCGCCTCGGTCATGACAGCCGCCCTCCACGGGTCGCAGCGGCCCCTTGTCCGAGCATAGGCCCAGCCCCGGCGAGCGCACAGCCCACCCGCTATTGGAAATGAAAACGATTTCGGATAACGTCCGTCTGGGTTCGGTCCGGACACCTGCCGCCAAGAGTCCGGCTTCACGCGCATGCCCTCCACGGTCATGCCCTCCGAAAGGAAATCCCTTGGGACACCTGCTGGTTGTCGAAAGCTGGGTGGGGTCGATGAGCAGGCTCCTGCCCCGCGCGATCCGAGAGGGCGGACACGACTTCACCTTCCTCACCCGGGACCTTCACCACTACCTGCGCCCCACGGCCCCCGCGGACGGCACGCACCCGCTGCTCGCCGCCCGCCACGTCGTGACCGCCGACACCAACGACACGCGGACGCTGCTGCCCTTCGTCGAGCGACTGCACGGGCTGCTCGGCTTCGACGGGGTCCTGTCCTCCTGCGACTACTACCTGCCCGCCGTGGCACGGACGGCCGAGCGCCTGGGACTGCCCGGCCCGGTCCCCCGCGCCGTGGAGGACGCCTGCCGCAAGGACCGGACCCGCCGGGTCCTCGCGCAGGCGCAGGTGCCCGGCCCCCGCTTCGCCGTCTGCGCCGCCGCGCCGGCGGCGCGGGCCGCCGCCCGGGAGATCGGCTACCCGCTCGTCGTCAAACCCGTCGACCTGTGCGCCGGCATGCTCGTCCGCCAGGTCGGCGACGACGCCGAGCTGGAACGCGCCTGCCGGGCCGTGACCGAGTTCCCCGTCAACGCCCGCGGCCAGGAACGCGCCCCCGTCCTCCTCCTCGAGGAACTCCTCACCGGCCCGGAGGTCAGCGTCGAGACCGTGTCCCACGCCGGAGCCGTCCACGTCGTCGGCATCACCGACAAGAGCCTCGGCGGAGCCCCCGCCTTCATCGAGACCGGCCACATGTTCCCCGCCGACATCGGCGCCGCGGCCGCCCGGGCAGCCGCCGAGACCGCGGTACGGGCCGTACGGGTCCTGGGCCTCGACGACGTCGTCTGCCACACCGAGATCAGGCTGACCCCCGACGGCCCCCGCCTGGTCGAGGTCAACCCCCGGCCCGCCGGCAACCGCATCACCGAACTGGTCCGCCACGTCACCGGCATCGACCTCGCCGCCGCCTGCGTGGACGTCGCGCTCGGCCGCGCCCCCGACCTCGACCCCCGCCCCACCGGAGTGCGCAGCGCCGCCGTCGCCTTCCTGCTGCCCGGCGCCGCCGGCACCCTCGCCGCCGTCGACGGCGCGGACGAGGTGCGCCGGGAACCCGGCGTACTGGAACTGGACCTCGCCGAGCCCGGTCGTACCGTACGGCCCGCGACCAGCAACAACGAGTATCTCGGCCACATCATGACCGCCGACACCGAAGGCCCCGGCGCCCGCGGCACGGCCGAACGTCTCCTCGGACGGCTGCGCCCCGCCTACGACCGCCAGGACGCCCCGGCGGCGGTGCCCGCGTGAACGTCCCCGCCCCGCGCGAACCGGCCGTGCGGACCGTCGCCGGCCTCATCGACGGCGTGCGCGCCGGCCTCCACGGCCCCGACCCCGCCGGGCAGCGCGTCGCCGTCGCCTTCACCACCGCCCAGGCCGTACGCCACGAGGGCCGCACCGGCGGCTACCGCAACGAGGTGCTCAGCCTGCGCCTCGGCGCCGCCGTCGGCTCCTGCGCCGTGGAGCCGGGCACCCTGACCGCGGGCGCGCTCGACGACTGCGCGGGCGCCCGCGTCGCCGACCTGCTCGACCACCCGCTGCTCCCCGTACGGATCGCCGCGCTCGACGCCTACCTCATGCACGTACGCCCGCACGCCCCCGAACACGGAGCCCGCCCCCACCCGCTCCCGGCCGGCGGCTCGCTGCACCGGTCCCGGGCGCGGGCCCGCGCCGTCGTCGACCTGCTGCCCCCGCCGGCCGGCGGGGGCCCCGGCCGGGTCCTCGTCGTCGGCGTGGTCAACTCCCTGCTGGAGCGGCTGCGTGAACGCGGAACCCGCTACGTGCCCTGCGACCTCAAGGGCGGCGCCACCGAATGGGGCGAGCCGGTCCGCACCGACGCCCTCGCCGAACTGGAGCACTGCGACGCCGTCCTCGCCTCCGGCATGACCCTGGGCAACGGCACCTTCCAGCCGCTGCTCGACCACGCCGCCGCCACCGGGAAGCCCCTCGTCATGTTCGCCCAGACCGGCAGCGCCGTCCTGCCCCGCTTTCTCGGCGCCGGGGTCACGGCCGTGTCCGCCGAGCCGTACCCGTTCTTCTGGCTCGACGGCGGACCGGGCACCGTGCACCGCTACGGAGGCACCCGATGACCGTCACCCCGATCCTGCCCCGCCCCGCGGCCGACACCGCCGCCCGCCCCGAACTGCTGTCCCTGCTCGGCCGCACCCCGCTCGCCCGGATCCACACCGAACTCCCGTACCGGCACCCGGGCTTCTGGGCCAAGCTGGAATGCCTCGGCGCCGGGGGGATGAAGGCCCGCGCGGCCGTCTCCATGCTCAGCGGCGCCCGGGCCCGCGGCGAACTCCTCCCCGGAGCAACCGTGGTGGAGTCCACCTCCGGCACCCTCGGCATCGGCCTCGCCTTCGCCGGCCAAGCCCTCGGCCACCCCGTCATCCTCGTCGGCGACACCGAACTCGAACCGTCCATGCGCCAGTTGCTCCGCTCGTACGGGGCCCGGCTGGACCTCGTCGACCGCCCGGCCCCCGAAGGCGGCTGGCAGGCCGCCCGCATCGCCCGGCTGCGCGAGATCCTGCGCCACACCCCCGGCGCCTACTGGCCGGACCAGTACAACAACCCCGACAACGCCGCCGGCTACCGGTCCCTCGCCGCCGAACTGACCGCCCAACTCGACCACCTGGACGTCCTGGTGTGCAGCGTCGGAACCGGCGGGCACAGCCGGGGACTGGCCGGACCGCTGCGCCGCCGCTGGCCCCGGCTGAAGGTCATCGGCGTCGACTCCGTCGGCTCCGCCATCTTCGGGCAGCCCGCCCGCCCGCGCCTGATGCGCGGCCTCGGCAGCAGCATCCACCCGGCCAACGTCGCCCACGGGGCCTTCGACGAGGTGCACTGGGTGGGACCCGCCGAAGCGGTCGACGCCTGCCGCCGCCTCGCCCGGTCCGGCTTCGTCAGCGGCGGCTGGAGCACCGGCGCCGTCGCCCTGGTCTCCGCCTGGGCCGCCCGCGTCGAACCGGGCGCGGTCGTCGCGACCGTCTTCCCCGACGGACCGCACCGCTACCTCGGCACCGTCTACGACGACGACTTCTGCCACGCCCACGGCCTGGACACCGCCGACCGGGCCGTGCGCCCCGTCGAGATCCCGCACCCCCGCGCCGTCGAGGCCACCGGCTGGACCCGCTGTACGTCCGTCCCGCCGCCCGGCCGCGGAGGCGCCGCGTGAAGCTCACCTGGCACACCGCCAACCTGCGCCTCGCACAGCCGCTGCGCATCTCGCGTTCCGTCACGGCCCGCCGCGACGCCGTCTGGGCCGTGATCGAGCACGGCGGCCTGCGGGGCTGGGGCGAGGCCGTCAGCAGCGATCACCTCGGCCTGCCCACCGCCCGGATCCTGCACCACCTCGCCGCCGCCCGCGCCGCCACCGAGCGGTTCCCCGACCCGGAGACCGCCTGGGCCGAGACCGCCTGGGCCGAGTCCGGCCGCCCGCGGAAGGGAGGCGCCTGGCACGGGCTGCCGCCCGGGGTGCTCGCCGCGCTGGAGGCCGCCGTCCTGGACCTGGTCGGCAAGCGCGCCGGCCGCCCCGCCCACCGGCTGCTGGGCCCGGACCCCGGCGCCGGTCAGGGGCCCGCCGTCGCGACCGCCCGTACGATCGGCATCACCGCGCCCGCCGAGGCCGCCGACCTGGCCGCCCGCCTCGCCGCCGCCGGGTTCACCGTCCTCAAGGTCAAGGCGGGGCATCCGGACCCGGCCGAGGACCTGGCCCGCGTCGAGGCCGTCCACGCCGCCGCCCCCGGTGCGGGCCTCCTGCTCGACCCCAACGGCGCCTGGACCGAGCGCCGGGCCCGCGACCTGCTGCCGCGGTTCGCCGCCCTGGGCGTCACCGCCGTGGAACAGCCCGTCGCCCCCGGCAGCCCCGGCTCCCTGGCCCGGGTCGCCGCGGACTCCCCGGTGCCCGTCATCGCCGACGAGGACGCCGTCTCCTACGAGGACGCGGTCGCGCTCGCCGGCCGCGTCCACGGGGTCAACGTCAAACTCGCCAAGTGCGGCGGTGTCCGCGCCGCCCTGCGCATCCACGCGGCCCTCCGTGGCACCGGTACCGACCTGATGCTCGGGTGCCTCACCGCCAGCTCGCTCGGCATCGCCCCCGCCGTGCACCTCGCCGGCCGGGCCCGCTGGGTGGACCTCGACGGGCACCTGCTGCTCGCCGACGACCCCTGGACCGGAATCGGCGGGGCGGACGGCACCGTACGCGCCTCCGCGCGGCCCGGGCTCGGCGTACGCCGAACGGACGGCCGGGGCGTCCTCCGCGACCAGGGCGCCGACGGCGGGGAGCCCCGGTGAAGACCCTGACCGCCGTCCGCGGCTTCCCACTCCCCGTACGCCTGCTCCTCGTCAACCAGCTCGGCGTCAACACGGGCTTCTACCTGCTCATCCCGTACCTCGCCACGCACCTCTCCGACGACCTCGGGCTGTCGGCCGCCGTCGTCGGCGTGGTCCTGGGCCTGCGCAACCTCAGCCAGCAGGGCCTGTTCCTGCTGGGCGGCTCCGCCGCCGACCGGCTCGGCGCGCGCGGGGTGATCATCGCGGGCTGTGCGCTGCGGACCGTCGGCTTCGCCCTGTTCGCCCTCGGCGACGCGCTGCCGCTGCTGCTCGCCGCGTCCATACTCAGCGGGCTCGCGGGGGCCCTCTTCAACCCCGCCGTACGGACTTACGTCGCCCTGGAGGCCGGCGACCGCAAGGCCGAGGCCTTCGCCCTGTTCAACGTCTTCGCCACCACCGGGGCCCTCCTCGGGCCCCTGCTCGGCTCTCTTCTGCTCCTCGTGGACTTCCGGGCCGCCGCGGTGTCGGCGGCCGGCGTCTTCGCCCTGCTGACCCTGGCCCAGCTCCTGGTGCTGCCCGCCCGGAAGAACCCCGCCCCCGACACCGGGGTGCTCGCGGACTGGCGCGAAGCGGCCCGCAGCCGGGGCTTCCTGCCCTTCGCCCTCGCCATGATCGGCATGTACGGGCTGGAGAACCAGCTGTACCTGCTGCTGCCGCACGCCGCCGTACGGGCCTCCGGATGGGACGGCTCCATAGGGCTGCTGTTCCTCATCGGGACCGTCGCCAACGTGCTCTTGCAGCTCCGCATCACCCGCCGCCTCGGGGCCGCGGGCGGGCGTGCCCGCTGGATCGCGGCCGGCCTCGCGGTGATGGGGCTGGGCTTCGTGCCCCCGATGTTCGTCGCGGGCGCCCCCGGGCCGCACCCGCTGCACCTGCTGGTGGTGCTGTCGGGCGTCCTGCTCCTGCACCTCGGGGTGATGATCGCCCAGCCGTTCGTGATGGAGCTGATCCCGGCCTTCGGCCGGCCCGGCCTCACCGGCACGTACTACGGCCTCTTCTACGCCGTCTCCGGCATCGCCGCCGCCGTCGGCAGTGCGGGCATCGGCTGGGCCATGGACAGCGCCGGGCACACCGGCCCCTCCTGGCTGCCCTTCGCCTGCTGCCTCGCCCTCGGCCTGGGGTCGGCAGCCGCCGTCGCGCGGCTGCACCGGCGCCGGGCCCTGCCCGCGGACCCGGAGGCGGAGTCCGGCCCACCCGGGGCGGGCGCCTCACCGGCCCTGCCCGCCGCCGCCCTGTCACCGGCCCCGCCCGGCCCGCCCGCCGCAGGCACCCGTACGGGAGGCGCCCGGTGACCTCCGGCAGCCGGCCCGCGGCTCCCCACCGCCCCGCCACCCCCCAGCGCCCCGCACCGCCCGAAGCCCCCTCACCGCAACGGAGACCGCCCGCCATGCACGCCGCGCACGACCGCACCGCACCCACCGGCCCCGCCCGCCGAAGCCTCCTCCTCGCGGGCGGCGCCGGAGCGCTCGCCCTCGCCGCCGGCTGCCGGAGCGGCCCCGGTGCCACGGCCGACGACGCCCCGGACGGCGGGACGCCCCGGCGCGGCGGCCGCCTGCGCGCCGCCTTCGCCGGAGGCGGCGCCGGAGAGACCCTCGATCCGCACGCCGCCAACCTGTTCGTGGACGCGGCCCGTGCCAAGGCCCTCTTCGACAAGCTCGCCGACTTCGGCGCCGACCTCGCCCCGGTACCCCGCCTCGCCGCCCGCTGGGAACCCAGCGCCGCCCTCGACACCTGGCGGATCACCCTGCGCCCCGCCGCCTTCCACGACGGACGGCCCGTCACGGCCGAGGACGTCCTCTACAGCTACCGCCGGATCGCCGACCCGAAGGGAACCTTCCGCGCCAGGGCCTCGCTGGAGCCCATCGACCTCGCCGCGAGCCGGGCCGTGGACGCCGCCACGGTCGAGTTCCGGCTCAAGCGGCCGTACGCCGAGTTCCCCAACGTCCTCGCCGCGTTCGGCGCGTACATCGTCCCCCAGGGCGCCACCGCCTTCGACCGGCCCGTCGGATCGGGCCCGTTCAGTTTCGTCTCCTTCACGCCCGGCAGCAGCCTGCTCGTCAAGCGCCACCCCGGCCACTGGGAGGGCGCACCGCACCTGGACGAGCTCGAATTCCTCATCGCGGGCGAGGAGTCCGCCCGGGTCAACGCCCTCCTCGGCGGCCAGGTCGAGTACGCCCACGAACTGAACCCGGCCACCGCCCGCACCCACCAGGGCAAGGGCCGCATCGACGTCATACGGCTGCCCGGCAGCTCCATGCAGGGCTTCGTCATGAAGACCGACCGCCCGCCCTTCGACGACAAGCGGGTCCGCCAGGCGTTCCTGCTCATCGCCGACCGCCGCGAACTCGTCGACGGCGCCCTCTCCGGAGCCGGCGAGATCGGCAACGACCTCTTCGGCAAGGGCTGCCGCTACTACGCCTCCGGCCTGCCCCAGCGCACCCAGGACCTCGACCGGGCCCGCGCCCTGCTCAGGGAGGCCGGAGCCGAAGGGCTCAAGGTCACCCTCGACACCGCGCCCGCCGCCACCGGATTCATCGAAGCCGCCGGAATCTTCAAGGAACAGGCGGCCCGGGCCGGAGTCACCGTCGAGGTGAAGGTCGGCAACAAGGAGACGTACTGGAAGGACATCCAGACCTCCGGCACCTTCGCCTCCTACCGCTCGGGAGCCATGCCCATCGAGTCCCACGTCTCGCAGCGCCTCCTCACCGGCTCCACCACCAACGCCACCCATTGGCGCCACCCGGACTTCGACGACCTTTACCAGCAGGCCCAGTCCACCCCGGACGAGCAGCGGCGCACCGCCCTGTACGAGCGGATGCAGCGCCGGCTGCACGACGAGGGCGGCTTCCTGATCTGGGGGTTCGCCGACTGGATCGTCGCCACCGCCCCCACGGTGCGCGGGGTGTCCCGGACGGCGCCCGCCAACACCCTCGACTGGGCGCGCTTCGACCGGACCTGGCTCGCGTGACCGGCGGCCTCGCCTGGACCGGCCGCCGTCTGCTCCTCGGAGCGGGGCAGACGGCGGCCGTCGTCCTGCTGGTCTTCGTCCTCACCGAGGCGCTGCCCGGCGACGCGGCGGTCGCCCTCGCCGGGGACCAGCCCGACCCCGAGCGCATCGCCCGGATCCGTGAGGCCATGGGCCTGGACCGGCCCGCCGCCGAACGGTTCCTGGAGTGGGTCGCCGGCATGCCGCGCGGGGACCTGGGCACGTCCCTGGCCACCGGACGGCCCGTCACCGGGCACCTCGCCGCCGCCGTCGGCCCCACCCTGATCCTGGCCGGCGCCACCCTCACGCTGCTCGTCCCGCTCTCCCTCGGCCTCGGCATGCTCGCCGCCCGCCGCGAGGGCGGCCTCACGGACCGGGCCGTCAGCGCCGTCACCGTGGCCGTGCACGCGGTGCCCGAGTTCGCCCTCGGGGTGCTGCTGGCCGCGGTGTTCGCGCTCCACCTCGGCTGGCTGCCCGCCACCGCCGTCGGGACCGCGGTCCGCGGGAACCCCGCGGTGCTGGTCCTGCCCGTCCTCGTCCTGACGGCCCGTCCCGTGTGCACCCTCAGCCGTCTGGTGCGCGCCGGGATGATCGAGGCGACGGCCGCGCCGTACGTCGCCCAGGCACGCCGCTACGGGCTCTCCGCCTCCCGCGTCCGCTGGGCCCACGCCCTGCCGGGCGCGCTGGCACCGGCCGGCCAGCAACTGGCGCGTACCTGCGACTGGCTGCTGGGCGGGGTGATCGTCGTCGAGGCCCTCTTCGTCGTCCCCGGCCTCGGTACCGTCCTCATCGACGCCCTCGCCGCCCGCGACGTACCGGTCGTCCAGGGCCTCGCCGTCGTCTACGGCCTCGTCACCGTCCTGGCCAACCTCGGCGCCGATCTGCTCGCGCGCCGCTTCGCCCCCCGCTCGGAGGTCGCGGCATGACCCGTACCGGGGGCGGGCGGGAGACCCGTACCGGGGCCGGACGCGTGATCCGCGCCGCCGCGCGCTACGCGCCCGGTGCCGTGCTCGTCGCCGTACCGCTGGTGCTCGCCGTCCTCGGGCCGTTGATCGCCGGACCGCCCGGCCCCCGGGCGGTGTCCTTCTCCGCCGGACCGGACCACTGGCTCGGCACCGACTTCACCGGGCGCGACGTCTGGCGGCAGGTCCTCCTCGGCGGCCGGCCGGTGGTGCTCGTGGCCCTCGGGGCGACGCTGCTCACCTACCTCGTCGCCCTCCCCGTCGGCCTCGCCGCCGCGCTGACCCGCCGGACCTGGCTGGAGGAAGCGCTGATGCGGCCGCTGGACGTACTGATCGCCGTTCCCTCGCTGCTCCTGGTCCTGCTGGTCGCGGCGGCCTTCGCCCCCGGGCCCGCCGGGCTGACCGCGCTGGTCGGGCTGGCCGCCGTGCCGGAGGCGGCGCGGGTGGTCCACGCGGCCGCCGTCGAGGTCGCCTCCCGGCCCGCCGTGGAAGCGCTGCGCCTGCAGGGGGAGTCCTGGTGGCGGACCGCCGTCGGGTACGTGGTCCGCTCCCTGCGCCGGACCCTCGCCGCCGACGCCGGGATCCGGCTGACCGGCGCCCTGTACCTGGTGGCGACCGCGGCCTTCCTCGGCGTCGGAGTGCAGCCGGACGCCGCGGACTGGGCCGTGATGGTCGACCGCAACCGCACCGGGATGTTCCTCCAGCCCTGGGCCGTGGTGGTGCCCGCCCTGCTCGTCGCCGCGCTGTCGACGGGCGTCAACCTGCTGTTCGACACGGCCCTGCAGCGCGGCGGCCACCGGAAGGGAGCCCGGCGATGACCGTCCTCGTGGACATACGGGACCTGCGGATCGAGACCGGCGGCCGCGCCGTCGTCGACGGCGTGAGCCTGACGGTGCGCGCCGGCCGGGTGACGGCCCTCGTCGGGCCCTCCGGCAGCGGCAAGACCACGACCGGCCTCGCCCTCCTCGGCGAGTACCCGCCCGGCGCGCGCGTCGCGGGCACCGTACGCACCCTCCCGGGCGGCGTCGGATACGTACCGCAGCACCCGGCCGCCGTACTGCACCCCGCCCGGCGCGTCGGCGCGCTGCTGCGCGACATCGCGGCCCGCCGGGGCGGCGGCCGCCGGGCGGTCCGGGAGCGGGTCCACGCCGCCCTGCTCCGGGCGCAGCTCCCGGAACCGGCGCAGGTGCTGCGCCGGTTCCCCCACCAGCTGTCCGGCGGGCAGCAGCAGCGCGTGGTGCTCGCGCAGGCGCTGCTGTTCGGCGCCGGGGTGATCGTCGCGGACGAACCCACGACCGGGCAGGACCCGCACACCAAGCGGGGCGTCGTACGGGAGCTGGCGGCCCTCGCCCGGCAGGGCGTCGCCATCGTCCTGCTGAGTCACGACCTCGACGTCGTACGGGAGTTGGCGGACGAGGTGGTGGTGTTGCGGGCCGGCCGCGTCGTGGACCGGGGCCCCGCGGACACGGTGCTCGGCACGCCACCGGTCCAGGCGCCGCCGTCCCCGCCGCCGATGCCGTCCCCGCCGCCGGCGGGCGGTCCCCGTCGTCGTCGCACCCGTTCGCGGCCCCGCCGCGCCCGTCGCGCCGGCCGCCGGAGCGCGCGGCCGGGCCGCCGCGCCTGGAGGTCCGGGATCTGACCGCAGTGCACCGCACCGGGCGCGGAACCGTCCCGGTCCTGCACGGCGTCGGCGTCTGGGCGGCGGCGGGGGAGTGCCTCGCGCTGGTCGGCCGGTCGGGCAGCGGCAAGACCACCCTGGGGAGGTGTGTGGCGGGCCTGCACGCGGGCTACCGGGGCGCCGTCCTGCTCGACGGCGTAGCACTGCCGCCCGGGCTGCGGTCCCGCAGCCGGACGCAACTCGCCTCCGTGCAGTACGTGTTCCAGGACGCGAAGGCGGCCTTCGACGAACACCGGCCGGTGCTCGGCCAGATCGCACGGACGGCGGTCCGCCTCCGGGGGGCCGACCGCGCGGACGCGTTCGCTCGGGCCCGGCGGACCGTGGAGGCGCTGGGCCTGCCCGCGGGTTCGGCCGGGCGCCGCCCGGGGGAGCTCTCCGGCGGGGAACTCCAGCGGGCCGCGCTGGCCCGGGCCCTGCTGGCCCGGCCGCGGGTGCTCGTCTGCGACGAGATCACCTCGGGCCTCGACCCCGCAGCCCGTGGCGCGGTCCTCGGCCTCCTGGCCGGGCTCCGCGAACGGGAAGGGCTCGCGCTGGTGTTCATCACCCACGACCTCGCCGCCGCGGCCGCGCTGGGCGACCGAACCGCCGTGATGGACGCGGGCCGCGTGGTGCGTCAGGACCCGGACGGCCCGGCCGCCGAGCGGCCGCCCGACCACTGAGCCGGCGCCCGGCCGTGCGGACCGGGCGGGGCGCTCGGGAGGGCCGGCTCCCCAAGGGCGGTGGCGTCGACCGGTGGCGCAATGTGCTTACTCCAAAGGGCTGTTCATGTGATCACTTCTGCGACCCGGGCGGAAACCGGTCGTTGGGGTGTCAGACGTGATCAAGAAGTGACCGTCCGAGCGTGCCGTGACGTCGCCGCTCGCGCCCGGCACCCGCCTGCCGCGCGCCCGCCACGGACCGACCGCACCCCGGCGAAAGGACCACCCATGACGCTGCCCCCCGCCCGTACGCGCCCCGCGCCGCGCCCGACGCTCCTGCTCACCGGCGGTGCGGGCGTGCTCGGCCAGGCCCTGATCGACGAGCTGGCCGACGACCACGACCTCGTCTGCCTGCGGCGAAGCAACCCGGTGTGCGATCCGCGGGTCCGTGAGGTCAACGGTGACCTGCTCGCTCCCGGGCTGGGACTGGCCCCCGCGGCGCGGGAGGAACTGGCCGCCCGCCTCGACGGGGTGCTGCACTGCGCCGCCGAGACGGACTGGCGGGCTTCGCCCGGCGAGATCCGGCGCACGAACGTGGCGGGGACCCGGCGCGTGCTCGACCTCGCCGGGCGCGCCGGCGCGCCCGTCTACTACGTGAGCACCGCCCACGTATCCGGCGAGCTAAGCCCCCGGGACCGGGAGCGCTTCCCCGGCGCCGTCGCCTACCTGGAGTCCAAGAGGGCCGCCGAACAGGCGGTGCGCGAGGCCGGAGTGCCCGGTGTCGTCCTGCGGCCCTCGGTCCTGCTCGGCGACTCGGGGACCGGCCGCGCCGCCGGGAGCGGGGGCATCGCCGGAGTCCTGGGGGCCCTCGTCCTCGGCCGGATCCCCGTCCTGCCCGGCGACCCGGACGCCCCGGTCGACCTGGTCCCGCAGGACCACGTCGCCCGCGCCGCGGCCGGCCTGATCCGCGCCGGGGTGACCGCCGGCGAGTACTGGCTCACCGCGGGTCCGCAGGCGCCGACCGTACGGGAGGCCGTCGAAGCCTGCCTCGACTTCGCGGCCGGGCAGGGCCTGGTACGGCCGCCCGCGCCCCGGCCGGTCAGTACCGAGGCGGCGCACCGGATGCTGCGCCTCCCGTCGGCGTCGCGCACCCGCCTCCACCACCGTACGGAGCTGTTCCTCGCCTTCGGGCGCGAGCTGCCGTTCGCGTCCTCCCTCGGCCTGCCCCACTGCGGGCCCGCGCTCACCCGGGAGGAGGTGCGCGCGGCCCTGGCGCGCACGCTGCTCACCTGGGCCGGGAGTCGCTCCCGCCTGCTGGCGGCCCACCGCGCCCCGGAACCGGCGCAGGTCCCGGCTCCCGCCCCGGTACGAACCGCCGCGGCCGTGGGACAGCCGGCGGGCTGACCGCAGCGGCGGTGGACCAGCCCCTCCGCCCGGCTCCGACCCGGCCTCTGCGTCCCCGGTCGCCCTCCGGCGCCCGGGGACGCAGGATGGGGGAGATGATGACGGTCCTGGTGGTCGGCGTGCCCGAGGGCGAACAGCTGGAACTGCTGCGCTCGGGCATCCAGCGCAACCCGCACTTCCGGGTCGTCTCCCACGCCCACGACCCCGTCGTCGCCCTCGCGCACGCCCGCGTCCTGCTGCCCGACATCACGGTCATGTCCCTGCCCGCCGGTCTCCACAGCCTCGACGCGGCTCCGGACGTCCTCGCCGTCTTCCACGGGGTGCGCGCCCTGGACCCGCCGGGCGGGGTGGTCCTGCGGACGGCGGCGTCGGGTGTGCCCCGGGAGGTGTCCGCCCTCGCCGTCGACGGAGCCGTCCACATCGTCCGCGAGGGGGACGCCGACGCCCTGATGCGGGCCCTGCGCACGATCGGTCTGCGCCGGGCGAGCTGCGACCCCGACGAGATGCCCTGAACCGCTGCCCGATGCCCGCGCCGCCCTGGCGCTCCACCGGCCCGCCCGGGCCCGTCAGCGTCTCCGTCAGCGCACGGCCGTCCGGTGACCGCCGTAGGTCCGCGGAACTCTACGGCTCACTCTCGGTCGTGTTCAGGGCGGTGGTCGCGGCCGTGGGGGCCCGTGAGCCTACGCCGCGCGGGTGCCCGCGTCGCCGCCGGGGCCGAAGTCACGGGCGAAGCCCTCGCGGAACCCGGGCCGTTCGACCGCCCGCTCGAAGGCCAGCGCGGCGCGTGCCAGCCCGGCCTCGCGCTCCTGGGCGGCCGCCAGCCCGGCGAGGTAGTCCGGCAGGCTCAGGCCGCGTGCCGCCGCGAG
>NZ_JBEOXU010000070.1:4071-32580 GCF_040296725.1 Streptomyces sp. NPDC002044 | reverse complement strand
TGCGGCGCTCATCCCGGTAGCGGAGGCGAAGGCGAAGTCGACCAGATTCTGGGACGTGTACTCCTTCGTGCCCAGCTCGTCGTGCCCGCCCGGTCACGTCAGGAGGTACCCGGTCCGCTCCGCGGCCCCGTGTCCGCGGTGCGGACCGGGTCTCCTGTCCGCTGCCCCCAGTCTGCCGTCCGCGCAGGTGGGGGCCCATCCGCGCGCGTACTCATCCCGTGCCTGGGTACGGGTACTCAGGCGCCGCGGCGGGCCCCACCAGTTGTACGGGCCGCCGCCCCCCGGCGGCACCGCCGACCGGGGGGCACCGCGCCGGGGACGCACGCCCCCGGCGACCGGTCAGCGGTTTCCGCTGACCCGGCCCCGCAGCAGCAGGGACAGGGCCGAGTGCACGTCGTCCAGCGACCGCTCGCTCTGGAAGGACTGCCAGTCCAGGGCGGCCACCAGCACCATCCCCACCATCGCGGCCGCGGTGAGCGGGACGTCGATCTCGGCACTCAGCTCACCGCGCTCGACGCCCTCGCGCAGCACCGTCTCGACCACGGCCACCGCCTCCCGGCGGACCACCATGAGCGTGGACTGCCAGGTCCGGTTGGTGCGCCACAGCTCGGCGACGTACAGCTGGGTGAAGGCCGGGTAGCGGTCGATGAAGACGAGCCCGGCGCGGATCATCGCGTCGAGCGCCTCGACCCGGGTGCCGCCGCGGGCCTCGGTCTCCTCCGCCGCCGTCCGCAGCGAGACGGTCAGCAGGCCGACGCCGTGCCGCAGCAGCTCCTCGAAGAGGTCGTTCTTGCTGGCGAAGTTGTAGTAGACGGTGCCCTTGGCGACGCCCGCCCGCTCGGCGATCTCCTCGACCGTGGTCGCCGAGAATCCCTTCTCGGCGATGAGCGTCACGGCCGCTTCGTAGAGCTTCTGCCGGGTGGCCTGGCGCCGGCCTCCGGTGACCGTTCCGCCGGTGACCGTGCCGCCCGTACCGGTGCTGCTGCTTTCCATGGCGCTGATTCTCACAGGTCGACACTCCCCCACGGGCTCGGTGCTAAAGGCTCAGTTCCGGGTGCAGCCGGTCCATGGTCCACACCTGCTTGCCGCGGGCCGCGAGTGCGGTGAGGGCCAGTGCCCCCAGCGTGAAGGCCGTCAGGACGGCGCAGCCCTGCCAGACCGGGGCGAGGTCCCCGCCGGTGATGAGGCGGCGCAGGCTCTCGACGACGTACGACATCGGCAGGTACGGGTGGATCGCGTTGAAGAAGCCGGGACTGGTCTGAACGGGGTAGGTGCCGCCCGCCGACGTCAGCTGGAGCATCAGCACGGCCAGCACCAGGATGCGTCCGGCGGCGCCGAACTTGGCGTTCAGCCACTGGACGATCGCCGCGAAGCAGCCGGTGACCAGGAACAGGAAACCGACGGTGAGCGCCGGCCGTTCCATCTCCAGGCCGAGGCCCCAGTGGAGCACGGCCATCAGCAGGCCCACCTGGGCGGCGCCGAGGCCCGCCACGGGCAGCCAGCCGGCGAGGGCGATCCGCCAGGGTGAGGCGCCGGCGGACAGGGCCCGCCGGTTCATCGGGGCGATGAGCATGTAGGCGACCATCGCGCCGACCCAGAGGGAGAGCGGGATGAAGTACGGGGCGAAGCCGGTGCCGTAGTTGGGCGCCTTGTGCAGGGACTGGTTGGCCAGCTGGACCGGGTCGGCCATCACCTGCGTGCGGGCGTCGCGCTGCCGCTCGTCGTAGTCGGGGATCTTGCCGACGCCGTCGTGCAGGCCCCCGGCGAGCTCGCCGCTGCCGTCGACCAGCTTGTAGATGCCCCCGTCCAGGCTGTGCGCGCCGTCGCCGAGCTTGCCGACGCCGGCGTCGATCTTGCCGGAGCCGGTGTGGGCGGAGCCGAGTCCGGTGTGCAGCTGGGCCATGCCGGTGGCGACCTGGTGGGCGCCCTTGTTGAGGGCGTTCACCTGGGTGACGGCGGCGTCGAGGTCGGCGGAGAGGGCGGGCGCCCGCTCCACGACGAGACGGGCCTGCTTCTCCAGGTCGGTCAGCTGCCTCTTGAGGGTGCTGAGGTCGCCGTTGGCGCCCTTGACCAGGGTGTCGAGGTCGCCGCTGAGTTCGGCGGCCTGCGCGGCGTCGTCCTTGACCTTCTTCAGGTCGGCGCAGGAGGCGAGGAGCGGGTCGGCCCCGGGGGTGAGGCAGCGCTTCGTGTAGTACGCGTCCAGGCCCGAGGCGACCTGCCTGGTACGGGCGGCGGCGAGCGGGGCCTTCTCCGCGATCTTGTCGAAGTGGCCGTTGACCACGCCGGCGGTGTCGGCGACCAGCTCGGCGGTGGCGGCGAGCTGCTTGGGGTCCTTGAGGAACGGCTTGGCCTTCTCGGCGGCGCCGTTGACCGTGTCGGCGACCTTCTGGGTGCCGTCGGCGACGTCCTTGGTGCCGGTCTGCAGCTTGGCGGCGGCCGTGTTGAGCTTCTGCAGGCCCCCGGTCAGTTCACCGGTCTTCTCCTTGGCCGTGTCGAGGCCGTCGGCGAGCTCCTTGGCGCCCTCCTTGGCCTTGCCGGCGCCGTCCTTGAGCTTGTCGGCGCCGTCGGCGGCCTCGGCGGTCTTGTCGTGCAGGTCGGAGAAGGAGACGAAGATCTTGTCGAGGAAGCCGCGGGAGGCGTTGGTGGACGCCGCGGAGCGGACCTCGGCGAAGACCGTGCGGGAGATCGAGCCGACGATGTAGTTGTTGGCGTCGTTGGTGCGCACCTGGAGGGCCCCGGTGGTGGGGTCCTCGCCGGAACTGGAGGCGACCTTCGCGCTGAAGTCGGCGGGCAAGGTGAGGGACAGGTAGTACGTCCCGTCCTCCAGCCCCTTCTCCGCCTGCTCGGCGCTCACCTCGCGCCAGTCGAAGGTCTTGCTGTCGTGGAGCTTCTTCGTGATCTCGCCGCCGGCGTCGAGCTGCTTGCCGTCAACAGTGGTGCCCCGGTCGGAGTTGACGAGGGCGACGGGCACCTTGTCGAGCCGGCTGTACGGGTCCCAGAAGGACCACAGGTACAGGGCTCCGTAGAGCAGGGGCAGCAGGAGCAGCGCGACGAGGGCGGCGCGCGGCAGCTTCCCCCGCCCGAACCGCTTGAGCTCAAGCGCGGCCAGCTTCGGTGATCGCATCGTCCGCCCCCTTCGTGTCGTCGTTCTCGGTGTCGTTGCTCTGGGCGCTCTGGGCGCTGTCGGCGCTGTCGGCGCCCTTGCCGCTCGCGGCGCTGTCGGCGCTCGCATCGGCGGCGGCCTTCGGCGCGCCGGCGCTGTCCTCGCGGTCCGAACCGTCGTCATCCGAACCGTCGCCGTCCGAACCGTCGCCGTCTTCGCTGTCTTCGCCGGAGGCGGTGCCGCTCTTCGCGGCCGTCCCCCACGTGACCTTGGCATCGGCGGCGGATGCTCGTCCCCGCGGCGGTGCGGCGGGCCCCGCGGGCGCCTCCGGCGCGGCGGGCGCGTCCTGCTCCGGGGTGCCCGTCCGCAGGACGACCGCGTCGTCCGGGGCCTCGCTGCAGACCGCGAGCACCGTGGTCCCGCGGGCGGCGATCGAGCGGAGCAGGGTCCAGGCTTCGGCGCGCTCGGCGTCCGACAGCTTGAGGTCGAGGTCGTCCAGGGCCAGCAGGCGCGGCGAGCACAGCAGGGCGATGGCCACGGACAGCCGTA
Organism: Streptomyces sp. NPDC002044; assembly: GCF_040296725.1. NCBI lineage: Bacteria > Bacillati > Actinomycetota > Actinomycetes > Kitasatosporales > Streptomycetaceae > Streptomyces > Streptomyces sp. NPDC002044. The sequence continues at coordinate 28,928 of NZ_JBEOXU010000070.1, read as the reverse complement.
CGGCCTCCAGCCGTTCCAGGTCCCGTACGGAGGTGCGCGGGCCCTTCGGCAGCGCGGCCAGGTCCAGCCCGGCGGCGGCGAGGGCGTCGTCGATCCGGGCCCGGGCGCGGGCCTTGCGCTCGGCCCGGGGACGCAACAGGGCGCGGACCGGGCCGTCGTAGCGCCGCTGGAGCAGCGCGCCCTCACGCAGCTGCTCGGCGACGGTGAGGGCCTGATCGAGGTCGTTGACCCCGGGGACCGGGCCGAGGGCGGCGATCCGGCGGACCGCCGCCATCTTCTTCGGCAGCCGGTGGCGGCCGATCTCGGCGTGGCCCTCGGTGGCCTTCATCCGTCCGGTGAGCGCGAGGAGCAGGCAGGTCCGCCCGCTGCCGGAGGGGCCTTCGACCGCGATGAGCGAGCCGGGTTCCGCGTCGACGCCGACGCCCCGGAAGGCCCAGCCGCGCGGTCCCTTGAGTCCGAAGTCCCGGGCTTTCACGGACGCGCCGTGCGGGCTGTCCACGCCGTCCCCCTTCTTTTTGAACTGACCGGTCAGTTCAAAAACTAGCACCTTCTTCCGCATCAGCTGCGCAGCAGGGGGTAGTTGTCGACCTGTCACTCGCGTACCCGCAGGTCAGCGCGATTGTCAGTGGCCCCCGTCACGATGGGGGCAACGCAACGACAGGAGGTTCGTCATGGCCACACCGTCCCCGTCCCCTGTCCACCCCGTCCTGCGCAAGTCGTCAGCCCCACCGGCCGCTGTCGATCTGCTCGCCAAGGCGCGCGACGGCCTGGCGGAGGCAGTGCGGCTGTCCCGTCCGAACGAGCGCTACGCCACCGCCCACCTCGCCGCGCTGCGCACCGCCGCCGCCGTGCTCGCCGCGCGCGGCCGCCCGGAGCCGGTCCACCCGCGCCGGCGGCCCCGCATCCGCAGCGCGTGGGAGGTGCTCCCGGAGATAGCCCCGGAGCTCGCCGAGTGGAGCGCCCTGTTCGCCTCCGGCGCCGCCCGCCGGGCCCGGGCCGAGGCGGGGATCGCGGACGCGGCGAGCGGCCGGGACGCGGACGACCTCGTGCGCGCGGTCTCGATGTTCCTGCGGCTGGTGGAGCGGATGCTGGCCGTCCAGCCGCCCCCGCAGAGCCTGCCGCAGCCGCGCGCGGAGCGTCCGGACGCGGGATGAGCTGCACGGCCGTGGAAGGCCATAGGGTGGGGCACTGACCGCTCACCCTTACCGCGCCGAGGAGCCATCAGCCGTGTCGGACACTTCCCGCCCCCGTGCCTCCCTCCGCACCGCCGTGGTGTGGGAGGTCCTCAAGGAGGCGCTCGACCGCCGGGTCAAGGCGACCGGCCGGGATGTGCTGGACGTGCTCGACACCGGTGGCGGCACCGGCAAGTTCGCCGTGCCGGTGGCCCGTCTGGGCCACCGGGTCACCGTGGTCGACCCCAGCCCGAACGCGCTGTTCGGGCTGGAGCGCCGGGTGGCCGAGGCCGGCGTGGCCGACCTGGTGCGCGGGGTCCAGGGCGACGCCCAGGGCCTGCTGGACGTCGTGGACCGGGACGCGTACGACGCGGTGCTCTGCCACGGCGTGCTGGAGTACGTGGACGACCCGGCGGAGGGCGTGGCCAACGCGGTCGCGGCCCTGCGCACGGGCGGCGTCCTCAGCCTCCTCGCCGCCGGCCTCGGCGGGGCCGTCCTCGCCCGCGCGCTGGCCGGGCACTTCACGGAGGCCCGCACCGCGCTCACCGACCCGGCCGGGCGCTGGGGCACCGGCGACCCGGTGCCGCGGCGCTTCACCGCCGAGCAGCTCTCGGAGCTGGTCGGCGGCGCCGGTCTGGCGGTCGGCGCGGTGCACGGCGTGCGGATCTTCGCCGACCTGGTGCCGGGTGTCCTGGTGGACACCGAGCCGGGCGCCGTGGAGGCACTGCTGCGTCTGGAGGAGGCCGCCGCCGAGCTGCCCGCCTTCCACGCGGTCGCCACCCAATTGCACGTCCTGGGCGAGAAGCGGGCCTGATCTGCGATCTTCCGGGGACGGAGTCGGCCACTCACCCGCCGATCTCGCGGTCGGCCCCGTATGATCGGGTGCAGTGACCGGCATGGTGGACGCGCCATTGGGGAATAAGCGCCTCGATGACCTCCCCAGCGGCGGTACCGTTCGCGCAGTGGTTCGGCGGCTGGGCTATTTTGAGGCTGAGCTGCTTCAAGGCTGAGCTATTAGGAACGTGGCGTAGAGGGCGGGTATCACGGGGGCGATTCCCCGCCTATCCTGAAGGGGACCCCTGGTCGCCACCCCCGCGACCGACGGATGAGGAGGACTCCCGTGCCGCTCTCGGAGCACGAGCAGCGAATGCTCGAGCAGATGGAGCGAGCGCTGTACGCCGAAGATCCCAAGTTCGCGACAGCGCTTGAGGGAAGCGGACTGCGTACGTATACCCGTCGCCGGGTGTACCAGGCAGTCGCTGGCATTGTGGTGGGTATCGCGCTCCTCATGACCGGTGTGATCTGGCAGGACGTGCTCTGGATCAGCGTGGTGGGATTCCTCGTCATGCTGGCCTGTACGGTCCTCGTGGTCACCGGTTGGCGCAAGGCACCCAAGCCAGGCGAGCAGCCCGTCTCCGGCAGTACCGACGGTTCGGCCCACGGCCAGAACCGGCAGCGTCGGTCGATGATGACCCGCATCGAGGAACGGTGGCAGCGCCGCCGTGACGAGCAGGGGCAGTAGCCCCGCACACAACGTGAGTGAGGGGACGGCGGCCTGCGGGCGGCCGTCCCCTCACTGTTCCGCGCCGTGTCCGCCCGTGCTGCGTCGCGTCCGCCGGATCACCCTTTCTGCGGCATGATGATCCGGTGAGTGTGCTCCCCCTGGTCTTCACCAGCGGCTGGGCCAGTGGGATCAACGCCTACGCGGTGGTCCTCCTGCTCGGCCTCTTCGGCGCGACCGGCCTGACCGACGAGGTCCCCGCGTCGCTGCAACGCACCGACGTGCTGATCGTCGCGGCGGTGCTGTTCGCGTGCGAGGCCGTCGCCGACAAGGTCCCGTATCTGGACACCGTCTGGGACGCCGCCCACACCGTCATCCGCCCCCTGGCCGGCGCCGTCGTGGGAGCGCTGCTGGCCGGGCAGAGCGGTTCGCTCTCCGACATCGCCGCGGGTGCCGTCGGCGGCACCACGGCCCTGGCCAGCCATTTCGTGAAGGCCGGCACCCGGATGGCGATCAACACCTCGCCCGAGCCGTTCAGCAACATCGTGGTGAGCACCGCCGAGGACCTCGGCGTGGCCGGCGTCATCACCTTCGCCATGTTCAACCCGCAGGCCGCCGCGATCATCGCGGCCGTCCTGCTGATCGCCGGACTGGCCATACTGTTCTTCCTCTGGAGCCGGATCCGCCGCTTCCTGCGCCGGCGCGCGCAGCGCCGCGAGGAGAGGCGGCTCGCCGCGGAGGCCCGTACCCACACCGCCGCGCCACCCGGCTGACCTCGCTCGATAGGCTCGGCCGCATGGCACGAATTGCGGTGATCGGCGCCGGGATGGGCGCGATGGCGACGGCGGCCCGGCTGGCCGTGGCGGGGCACCGGGTAACGGTGTACGAGCGCGGCACCACGTACGGCGGAGCCGTCGGGCGCCACGAGCGCGGGGGCTTCGTCTTCGACACCGGGCCCGGCCTGCTGCACCTGCCCGCCGTCTACCGGGACCTGTTCGTGAAGACCGGCAAGCGGCCGCTGGAGACCTGCGTCGACATGGTGCGGCTCGACCCGGCGGCCCGGCACCTGCTCCCCGCCTCCGGCATCGACGTCACCCTGCCCGGTGCCTCGCGCGGCGGCGTCGCGGCCGCCCTCGACGGGGCCTTCGGCGCCGGTGCGGGCGAGCGCTGGAACGGCGTGCTGGGCCGGGCCCGGGACGCCTGGGACGCCACCCGCCGCCCGCTGCTGGAGGAACCGCTGCCCGCCGGACGGCAGCGGTCCCTCGGCGCCGACCCCTACCCGGCCCTGCGCCGGAGCGGCCTGCTGCGCCGCCGGCCGCCGACGCTGGCCGAGGTGGCCGGGCGCGAGCTGGGCGGCGGGCTGGGCGTGCTGCTGACGGGCCTGGTGGCCTCGTACGGGGTCGATCCCGTGCGGGCGCCCGGCTCGGCGGCCGTACTGCCCTACATGGAGCAGACGTTCGGCAGCTGGTACGTCCACGGCGGGATGCGGGCCCTGGCCACCGCGGTGTACGAGCGCTGCCGCGAGCGGAAGGTGGAGTTCGTCTTCGGGGCGGAGGTCCGCGAGGTCCTGGTGCGCGGCGGCCGGGCGGCGGGCCTGCTGCTGGCGGACGGCACCGAGGCGGCCGCCGACTCCGTGGTGTGCGCGGTCGACCCGAGACTGCTGCCGGACGGCTCCCCGCCCTGGCCGCCGGAGGCGGTGCCCGCCCGCGGGGAGGGCGTGCCCAGCCGGCTGACGCTGCTGCTCGCCCTGCGCGGCGCCCGCCCGGCCGACGCGGTCCACCGCACCCTCGTGCACTCCCCCGGCCTGCTGGTCACCGTACTGCGGCCCGACGACCCGGCGACGCGGCCCGACGCGGACCACGAGGCGGTCACCGTGACCGCCGTGTGCCCCGCCGGGGGCGAGGGCGCGGCTCCCCGCCCGGAGGAGCTGACGGACCTGGCCGCGGCGGCCGTACCGGGGCTGCGGGAACGGCTGTTGTGGCAGGAGGTGCGCACCCCGGCCGACGTGGAGGCGGCGACGGGTGCGCGGGGCGGCTCGGTGCCGGCGCCCGCCCTCGCGGGGGCCGGCGGACGGCTGCTGTACCCGGCGAACACCACGGCCGTGCCCGGGCTGTACCTCGCGGGCGGATGGGCCCACCCCGGCGGCGGGCTGGCGCACGCCGGGATGACGGGGGCCCTGGTGGCCGGACTGATCGTGGAGGGCGCGGAGTTCCGCGGCTCCCGGTGACCGGGCCTCCCGCCCCGGCCGCGGCTCAGTAGCGGTACTGCCCGTACTCCCCGCCGCCCTGCTGCGGGTGCGGGTACTCCTGCGGCGGCTGGGCCTGCTCCTCGCCCGGGTAGGGCCGGCCGCCCGGGTCGGTGGTCCGCTGCTGCGGGACCCAGACCCCGCCGGGCGGGGTGTCCGTGGAGTACTGCTGCCCCTGGTCGGGGTAGGGGGCGTAGGCGTTGTAGTCGTAGGCCGGCGCCGGGGCCCCGCCGCCGGTGCCGATGTACGGGTCCGAGTAGGCGGCGTAGACCTGCTGTTGCGCGCCGCTCTGGTAGCCGCCGGAGTAGTCGTACCCGTAGCCGTCCGACTGGCCCACCGGGTCGTAGGCGGCGGCGTACTGGTGGGCGTCCTGCTCCGCGGTGGTGAAGGGCGAGGCGAACGCGGCCGTCTGGTCCGCGCCGGCGGGTGCCGTGAAGCTCTGGATGCCGTAGGACCCGGTGTCCTCGGGGACCGGCTCCGGGCTGTAGACGTCCTGGCCCGCGTTCTGGCCCGCGCTCTGGCCCGCGGCCGCCTCGGCGGACTCGTCCGCGGAGCCGTACTCCATGGCGGTGACCCGGAGCGCCGGCTGGGGACGCGGACCACCGGACCTGCGGCGCCCGCCGGACTGCCGTACGGGTTCCGGGCGGCGCCGGCGCAGTGCCCAGCCCGCCACGAAGCCCTTGCGGAAGGAGAGCGTCACCAGGATCTGGCCCAGGGCGAACGCGGCGGCGCCCGCGCCGATGACCAGCACCGACGGCAGGGCGACTCCGGCGACCACGCCCAGGAAGCCGGTGAACGCGAGCAGGCGCCAGCGGAGCCGGGCCTTGTTCTGCATCAGGACCTCGGCAAGCAGCCACAGCGCGACGATGCCGAACGCGATGTAGAGGACCGTCATTCCCACGCATGGCCCCTCTCGGTGCGGCGGACCGCCCGGAAACGGGGCCCGCCGATCAGGCCCGCTGGTGCAGGCCCAGGTTCTCGTAGATTTCGAGAGTCGCCGTGGAGTTGTTCAGCGTGATGAAGTGCAGCCCCGGGACACCCTCGGACAGCAGCCGCGCGCAGAACTCCGTGGCGAACTCGATGCCAATGGAGCGTACAGCGGCCGGGTCGTCCTTGACCGCGAGCATGCGCTCTTTCACGGCCGCGGGGAAGAGCGCGTTGCTGAGCTGCGGCAGCCGGTCGAGCTGCCTGATGCCCACAACAGGCATGACCTCGGGGATGATCGGGGTCTCGCAGCCCGCCTTCTCGACGCTGTCGCGCAGTCGGAGGTAGTTCTCCGGATCGAAGAACATCTGGGTGATCGCGTAGTCGGCGCCCGCCCGGCACTTGTCCGTGAAGTGCCGGATGTCCGTGTCCCAGTCCGTCGACCGCGGGTGCATCTCGGGGAAGGCGGCGACGCCGACGCAGAAGTCGCCCGACTCCTTGACCAGCCGGACCAGGTCGGCGGCGTACCGCACGCCCTCGGGGTGCGCCACCCACTCGCCCATGGGATCGCCCGGCGGGTCTCCGCGCACGACGAGCATGTTCCGGATGCCCGCGTCGGCGAACTGCCCGATGACGTTGCGCAGCTCGGCCACCGAGTGGTCGACGGCGGTGAGGTGGGCGACGGGGGTCAGGGTGGTGTCCGCGGCGATCTGCTGCGTGGCCCGGACGGTGCCGCCCCGGGTGGAGCCGCCGGCCCCGTACGTGACGGAGACGAAACTCGGACGGACCGCTTCGACCCGGCGCAGCGCGTTCCAGAGATTGCGCTCGCCCTTCTCCGTCTTCGGAGCCCAGAACTCGAAGGAGTACGAGCGCCCGGACGCGATGAGCTCGCGGACCGTGTGTGCGCGATCCGACCGGGTGGAAGCGGTACCAGAGGCCATACCCGCAGGTTAGACGCGTCGGCGCGCACTCCGAAGCGATGTCCGCCTTTTGGACATGTTTTTGGACAGGCCCGGCCGGTCAGCCGAGGCGGGCGCGGACCCGCTTCGCGAGTTCCGCGGCGGCCGCACCGGGGTCGGACGCCTCCGTGAGGGCCCGGACGACGACGACACGGGTGGCCCCGGCGTCCAGCACCTCGTCCAGATTCGCGCGGTCGATCCCGCCGATGGCGAACCAGGGCCGGTCCTGCTCCAGGGAGGCCGCGTACCGGACGAGTCCGAGGCCGGGGGCGAACCGGCCGGGCTTGGTGGGGGTGGGCCAGCAGGGGCCGGTGCAGAAGTAGTCCACGCCGGGCTCGGCGGCGGCCGCGTCCACCTCGGACTCGGCGTGACAGGAGCGGCCGATCAGCACCTGCCCGCCGAGGACGGCGCGGGCGGCGGGTACGGGGATGTCGCCCTGGCCGAGGTGCAGGACGTCGGAACCGATGGCGTGCGCGACGTCGGCGCGGTCGTTCACGGCGAGGAGCTTGCCGTGACGGCGCGCGGCCTCGGCGAACACCCGGAGGTGGTCGAGTTCCTCGCCGGCCTCCATGCCCTTGTCGCGGAGCTGGACGATGTCCACGCCCCCGGCCAGGACGGCGTCGAGGAACTCGGGGAGGTCACCCTGCCGCTTGCGGGCGTCCGTGCACAGGTAGAGCCGGGCGTCGGACAGCTGCATGGGTGTACCCCCCGTGATGGAAGCGGCGGACGGGCGGCCAGGCGGGGCCCGTACGCCGCGGTGGAGCGGATGCGGATCAGGTCAGAGGGCGAGCGCCTGAGCGCGGCGCTTCACCTCCGTGCCGCGATTCTCGCTCAGCGCCTGCACGGGGGTGCCGGGCAGGGTCGGGTCCTCGGTGAAGAGCCATTCGAGGATCTCCTCCTCGGTGAAGCGGTCGTCGCGCAGCACCGTCAGGAGGCCCACGAGGCCCTTGACGACCTTGTCGCCGTCGATGAAGGGGGCCGGCACCTGCAGGGAGCGGTTCTCGCCCCGGCGCACGGCGATCAGCTGCCCTTCCTTGACCATCTGGCGGACCCGGGTCACCTCGATGTCGAGCTTCTCCGCGATGTCGGGGAGGTACAGCCAGGCGGGGACTAGGGCATCGATCTTTGCGTCAATCTCGGTCACGGGTACAAGCCTGCCATCTAGGACTGGCGGCCGGTACCCGAGCGGCCCCGTACGGGTACCGGCGCCGCCCTCCGGGAGCGCCTCCGGGGCGGCGCCGGCCGCCCCGGAGGGCGGGCCCGGGCCCCGGCGGCACGCCCTACCGGCGGGCCGTCGACTTCAGCGGGACGGCCGGATCGGCCACCCGGTCGGCGTCCAGGACGGTGCCCGCCTCGATGAGTTTGCGGCCCTGCGCGAGGTCGCGCGGGCGGCCCACGGCCAGGACGGCCACCAGGGCGCCGTCGCGCAGCCAGCACACGGACCAGGCGGGGGCGGCCGGGTCGCCCCGCCAGAGCAGGGTGTCGGCGCCGCCGTGGTGGCCGGCGTACTGGACGAACCGGCCGAACTGCTCCGACCAGAAGTACGGGACCGGGTCGTAGACCTGGACCGGCTCCCCCGCCAGGACGTTCGCCGCGACGGTCCGGGGGCCCTGGAGGGCGTTGTCCCAGTGGTGGACGAGGAGACGGGCGCCGTAGCGGGCGGAGGGGAAGGAGGCGCAGTCGCCGACCGCGTGGACCCCGGGCAGGGAGGTGCGCAGGTGGGCGTCGGCGGTGACCGAGCCGTCGGGGCCCAGTACGACCCCGCTCCCGGCCAGCCAGCCGGTGGCCGGGCGGGCGCCGACGCCGACCACCACCGCGCCGACCGGCAGGCTGCGGCCGTCCGCCAGCAGGACCCGGCCCGCCTCGATCCCGGCGACACGGGCGCCGGTGAGCAGCTCGGCGCCGGCCTCCTCGTACCAGCGGGCCATCGGTGCGGTGACCTCGGCCGGCAGGGCTCCCGCCAGGACGCGGTCCGCCGCCTCGACCACGGTCACCGCGCAGCCGGCCTCGCGGGCGGCGGTGGCGAACTCGGCGCCGATCCAGCCGGCTCCGACGACGACCGCCCGGTCGGCGGCCGCCAGGACGGGCCTCAGCCGGGCGGCGTCGTCGAGGGTGCGCAGCAGGTGCACGCCGGGGACGCCCTCGGTGCCGGGGAGGGTCAGCGGGACGGCGCCGGTCGCCAGGACGAGGGTGTCGTACGGGACGGGGCCCGCCCCGGTGTCCAGTTCGCGGTCGGCGGCCCGCAGTCCGATGACCTCGGTGCCGAGCCGGAGCCCGATGCCGAGCCCTTCGAAGTCGACGTCGAAGGCGGAGTCCTCGGCCTTGCCGAGCAGGACCGCCTTCGACAGCGGGGGGCGGTCGTAGGGCTGGTGGGGTTCGGCTCCCAGCAGGGTCACGGGGCCGGTGAAGCCCTGTTCCCGCAGGGCGACCGCGGTCTGCACGCCGGCCATTCCGGCGCCCACGATGACGACGCCGCTGTGTGTCTGTTCCGTCTGTTCCGTCTGCTCGCTCACGCGGCCAGCCTAATCTTCTGACGGCCCATCAGGAACAGGTGCCGCCTTACCCGGCGTCCGGCCCGGGGTTAGTCTGGCAGGCGTACCTATCGCGGGAGTCCGGGCGCACCGGGCTGAGAGGGAGGCTGGGCGGCCTCCGACCGTACGAACCTGATCCGGGTCATGCCGGCGAAGGGAGGGGCTGGACGCCCATGCATTCATCTCGAACGTCCCGGAAGGGATCCGACGTCCTCGTCATCGGGGGCGGCGTCATCGGACTCGTCACCGCCTGGCGGGCGGCCCGCCGCGGCCTGGCCGTCGTGCTCGCCGACCCGGCGCCCGGCGGCGGCGCGGCCCAGGTCGCGGCGGGCATGCTGGCCCCCGTCACCGAGCTGCACTACGGCGAGGAGGCCCTGCTGGGCCTCGGGCTGGCCTCCGCCGCCCGCTATCCGGAGTTCGCGGCCGAACTGGCCGAGGCGAGCGGCGGCCTGGACATCGGCTACCGGGCCTGCGGCACCCTCGCCGTCGCCCTCGACTCCGACGACCGGCTCCACCTGCGCGAGCTGCACGCCCTCCAGCGCCGCTGCGGCCTGGATTCGCAGTGGCTCACCGGCCGGGAGTGCCGCCGCCTGGAGCCGATGCTGGCCCCCGGCGTACGCGGCGGCCTGCGCGTGGACGGCGACCACCAGGTCGATCCGCGCCGGCTGGCGGCCGCCCTGCTGGCCGCCTGCGAGCGCTCCGGGGTGAGCGTGCGCCGGGCGCGGGCCGAGCGGCTGCTCGTCACCGCCGACCGGGCGGCCGGCGCCGTGCTCGCCGACGGTACGGAGCTCCGCGCCGGCCAGGTGGTGCTGGCGGCGGGCTCGTTCAGCGGCCGCCTGGAGGGCGTGCCGGCGGAGGTGACCGCCCCCGTACGGCCCGTCAAGGGCCAGGTGCTGCGGCTCACGGTGCCGGCGGCGTACGGGGCGTTCCTGTCCCGGACCGTACGGGCCGTCGTCCGCGGCAGCCACGTCTACCTGGTGCCGCGCGAGAACGGCGAGCTGGTCATCGGCGCCACCAGCGAGGAACTGGGCTGGGACACCACGGTCACCGCGGGCGGGGTCTACGAACTGCTGCGCGACGCCCACGAGCTGGTGCCCGGCATCACCGAGCTGCCGCTCACCGAGACCCGCGCGGGACTGCGCCCCGGTTCCCCCGACAACGCCCCGCTGCTGGGCCCCACCGATCTGCCGGGCCTGCACCTGGCCACCGGGCACTACCGCAACGGGGTCCTGCTGACCCCGCTCACCGGCGATGTGATGGCGGAGCTGCTGACGACCGGCGAACTGCCTCCGGTCGCGCGCCCCTTCAGCCCCCGCCGGTTCTCCGCCGCACGTCAGGAGTCGTACGCATGACCATCTCCGTCAACGGCGAGCCGCGCGAGGTCGCGGCCGGCACCACCCTCGACGCGGTGGTCGCCATCCTGACGGCCGCTCCCTCCGGGGTGGCGGCCGCGCTCAACGAGACCGTGGTCCCGCGCGGGCAGTGGCGGGCCACGCGGGTGGGCGACGGCGACCGGGTCGAGATCCTCACCGCGGTCCAGGGGGGCTGAGCGGCATGGCTGACGACCTGTTCACCCTGGGGGGCCGGACCTTCTCCTCCCGCCTGATCATGGGCACGGGCGGGGCCCCGAGCCTGGACGTCCTGGAACGGGCGCTCGTCGCGTCCGGCACCGAGCTGACGACGGTGGCGATGCGCCGCCTCGACCCGACCGTCCAGGGCTCCGTCCTGTCGGTGCTGGCCGGGCTGGGCATCGCGGTCCTGCCGAACACGGCGGGCTGCTTCACGGCCGGCGAGGCCGTGCTGACGGCCCGGCTGGCGCGCGAGGCGCTCGGCACGGACTGGATCAAGCTGGAGGTGGTCGCGGACGAGCGGACCCTGCTGCCCGACGGGATCGAGCTGCTGGACGCCGCCGAGATCCTCGTGGACGAGGGATTCACCGTCCTTCCGTATACGAACGACGACCCGGTCCTGGCCCGGAAGCTGGAGGACGCGGGCTGCGCGGCGATCATGCCGCTGGGCTCCCCCATCGGTTCCGGGATGGGCATCCGCAACCCGCACAACTTCGAGCTGATCACCGAGCGGGCCGGGGTCCCGGTGATCCTGGACGCGGGCGCCGGCACGGCGTCCGACGTCGCGCTGGCGATGGAACTGGGCTGCGCGGCCGTGATGCTCGCCTCCGCCGTGACGCGTGCGCAGGAGCCGGTGCTGATGGCCGCGGCCATGCGGGACGCGGTGTCGGCGGGGCGTCTGGCCCACCGGGCGGGCCGCATCCCGCAGCGCCGCTTCGCCGAGCCCTCGTCCCCGGCACAGGGCCGCGCCGACCTCGACCCGGAGCGTCCGGCGTTCTGACCGGACACCTGATCGCGGCCGGTACGGGCGGCCGTCCGGCCGGCCCGGACGCACCCGCCGGGCGGCCGCCCGCCCGGTGGGAGCCCGCCCGGCGGTGGGCGACGGCTCCGTAGCCGCCGGCTCACACCCGGCGACGGTCCGCAGTCGGATCCGTCACAGCTGGGCTGCAAGCCGCCCCGCACGGCCCGGGCAACCGCGCGCCGCTCGTACACTCGGCGCGTGGACACGACCCTGGATGACCCTCTCGTCGGGCGCGTACTCGACGGCCGCTACCGCATCGACGCGCGCATCGCGGCCGGCGGCATGGCCACGGTCTACCGCGCCGTCGACACCCGCCTGGACCGCGTCCTCGCCCTGAAGGTGATGCACCCGCAGCTCGCCGAGGACGGTCTCTTCGTCGACCGGTTCATCCGGGAGGCGAAGTCCGTGGCCCGCCTCGCGCACCCGAACGTGGTGGCCGTCTTCGACCAGGGCACGGACGGCCCGTACGTCTACCTCGCCATGGAGTACGTCTCCGGCTGCACCCTGCGCGACGTGCTGCGCGAGCGCGGCGCGCTCCAGCCGCGGGCCGCCCTCGACGTCTTCGAGCCGGTCCTCGCCGCGCTCGGCGCCGCCCACCGGGCGGGCTTCGTCCACCGCGACATGAAGCCCGAGAACGTGCTGATCGGCGACGACGGCCGGGTCAAGGTCGCCGACTTCGGCCTGGTCCGCAGCGTCGACGCCGTCACCAGCACCACCGGCTCCGTCCTCGGGACCGTCTCCTACCTGGCGCCCGAGCAGATCGAGAACGGCGTCACCGACACCCGCGTGGACGTCTACGCCTGCGGGGTCGTCCTGTACGAGATGCTCACCGGAGCCAAGCCCCACATCGGCGCCACCCCCGCGCAGGTGCTCTACCTGCACCTCCACGAGGACATCCCGCCGCCCTCGGCCTCCGTACCCGGGCTCCCCGTCGCCCTCGACGAACTGGTCGCGCAGGCGGCCGCCCGCAATCCGGAGCTGCGGCCCTACGACGCGGTCTCCCTGCTGGGCCTGGCCCGCGAGGCCCGGAGCAGGCTCAGCGACGCCGAGCTGGACGCCGTACCCCCGCAGGCCCGCGCCGAGGGACGGTCGGCGGCCGAGGACCGCACCGGCGTGATCGCCCGCCCGGTGGACGCGCCGCGGCCCGCGGACCGGACCTCGCGCCTGGAGACCCTGGCGCCCCCCGCGCCCGCGCCACACCGGCCCGTACGGAGCCGGCGCCGGGGGCCGCGCCGCGGCACGCTCCTCGTCATCGCCGGGGTGCTGCTCGCGCTCGGCCTCGGGACGGGCGTCTGGTACATCAACGCGGGGCAGTTCACCCAGGTCCCCAACGTCCTGGGCAAGAGCGAGCAGCAGGCCAAGGCGCAGCTGTCGGCGGCCGGACTCGGCGTCAAGCGCGTCGAGCGGAAGTTCAGCGAGGCTTTCGACCGCGGGACGGTCATGAACTCCGATCCCGCGGGCGGCCGGCGCATCCGCGGCAACGGCGCGGTGACGCTCACCGTCTCCCGCGGCCCGGAGGTCGTGTCGGTGCCCAATCTGAAGGGGAGGACGCTGGAGCAGGCCAGGGCCGAGCTGACGCGGGCGGGCCTGGCCCCCGGTGTCGTCGCCCAGGCCTTCAGCCAGGACGTCGCCCAGGGCTCGGTGATCGCCTCCGACCCGGCGGGCGGCGAGCGGCGGGCCCCCGACACGGCGGTCGCGCTGGTGGTCAGCAAGGGCCGCCCGGTGGAGGTCCCGGGCGTGGCCGGACTCCCCTTCGAGCAGGCGCGCGCCACCCTGGAGGGCGCCGGCCTGAAGGCGGTCGCGGCCGCCGAGCAGGTCAACTCCTCCTCGCCGGCCGGTACGGTCGCCAACCAGTCGGTCGGCGCCGGCACCCAGGCCGCGGCCGGGGACACGGTCACCCTGACCCTCTCCAAGGGCCCCCGCCAGCTCCCGGTGCCGGACGTGACCGGCCAGAACGTGGACGCGGCCCGCCGGACCCTGGAGGGCGCGGGCTTCAAGGTGCGGGTGGAGCGGCCCTTCCTCTCCTTCAGCAACACCGTGGAGCTCCAGTCGGTGCCCACCGGCCAGAACGCCCCCGAGGGCAGCACCATCACCATCCGGACCAAGGGGCTGTAGGAGTACGTGGAGCACGACAAGCACGTGGGGCACGACAAGCACACGCGGCACGAGAAGCACGAGGCGGGAACGGACCGCGCGGCCCTGCGCAATCCGGTGGGCGGACACGTCCCGGTCGCCGGCGGCCTCGCCAAGGTGGGGCTCGCCTATGCCCGCGAGATGCGCGCCGAGGCGGTACAGGTCTTCGTCGCCAACCCGCGCGGCTGGGCCACCCCGACCGGCAGCCCGGCGCAGGACGAGCGGTTCCGCGCCGGATGCGCGGAAGGGTCGATCCCGGCGTACGTGCACGCCCCCTACCTGATCAACTTCGGCTCGCACAACGGGGCGACCGTCGAGAAGTCCGTGGAGTCCCTGCGCCACTCGCTGCGGCGCGGCCGGGAGATCGGCGCGCTCGGGGTCGTCGTGCACACGGGTTCGGCCACCGGCGGCCGCCCGCGCGAGGCGGCGTACGCGCAGATCAGGGAGCACATGCTGCCGCTGCTCGACGAGCTGACGCACGAGGACGACCCGTTCCTGCTGCTGGAGTCGACGGCCGGGCAGGGCTCCTCGCTGTGCTCGACGGCCGAGGAGTTCGGCCCGTACTTCGAGGCGCTGGAGCGGCACCCGATGCTGGGGATCTGCCTGGACACCTGCCACGTCTTCGCGGCCGGTCACGACCTGGCGGAGCCCGGCGGGACGAAGCTGACGCTGGACCTGCTGGTGGACACGGTGGGCGAGGGCCGGCTGAAACTGGTGCACGCGAACGACTCCGAGGCGGCCGTGGGCGCGCACCGGGACCGGCACGCCAACATCGGCCGCGGCCACATCGGCCGCGCGGCCTTCGCCGAGCTGTTCACGCACCCCGCGATGGAGGGCGTACCGCTGATCACCGAGACGCCCGGCGGCCCGGAGGGGCACGCCGCGGACGTGGCGCTGCTGAAGGAGCTGCGCGGGACGGGGTGATCCGCCGCTCGCGCGGCGGGCGACGCGGCGGGCGGCGGGCCGCGTACGCCGTCCGGGTCCGTTCACCCCTGCCGCGACGGCGGAGGCGGGGCCCGCTACAGCTCGGGGCCGTCCCCGGGCTCCTCCTGGTAGGAGTAGCGCTGCTCGCGCCAGGGGTCGCCGATGTTGTGGTAGCCGCGCTCCTCCCAGAAGCCCCGGCGGTCGGCGGTCATGTACTCGATGCCGCGGACCCACTTGGGGCCCTTCCAGGCGTACAGGTGCGGGACGACCAGCCGCAGCGGGAACCCGTGCTCGGCGGTGAGGAGTTCACCGCCCTGATGGGTGGCGAAGACGGTCCGGTCAGAGGCGAAGTCGGCCAGCCGCATGTTGGAGCTGAAGCCGTACTCGGCCCACACCATCACGTGCGTGACCTGCGGCGCCGGGGGCACCAGACCGAGGATCGTACGGGTCGGCACACCGCCCCATTCGGCGCCCTGCATGCTGAACTTCGTGACGCAGTGCAGGTCCGCCACGACCGATTCGAACGGCAGGGCCGTGAACTCCTCGTGGTTCCAGCAGTGCTTGTCACCGTCGGCCGTCGCGCCGAAGACGCGGAACTCCCAGCGGTCCGGCTTGAACTTGGGTACGGGGCCGTAGTGGGTGACCGGCCAGCCCCGCTGCAACCGCTGTCCCGGTGGAAGCTCCGACTGCTCTGCTCCCGGAGATTCCCGGCTTTCCGGCTGACCCATGTCTCCATGGTGACAGATTGGGCAGGGTGGTCATGACCAGGTCTGGCCCGATTCGGGCAAGTCGCGGCAACTCCCACTAAGGAGGCACTTACTGGACTGCCTCCGGCAGCGGTGCAAGGATGCGCGCACCTGCCCCGTCACCTAGGTGACCCTGCCTGGAAGGAGCCTCTGCGATGCAGGGCGACCCCGAGGTCCTTGAGTTTCTGAACGAGCAGCTGACCGGTGAGCTGACGGCCATCAACCAGTACTGGCTGCACTACCGCATCCAGGACAACAAGGGCTGGACCAAGCTCGCCAAGTACACGCGTGAAGAATCCATCGACGAGATGAAGCACGCGGACAAGATCACCGAGCGCATCCTGATGCTCGACGGTCTGCCGAACTACCAGCGTCTCTTCCACGTGCGCGTCGGACAGACGATCACGGAGATGTTCCAGGCGGACCGCCAGGTCGAGGTCGAGGCGATCGACCGGCTCAAGCGCGGCATCGAGGTCATGCGGGGGAAGGGCGACATCACCTCCGCCCGCCTCTTCGAGGAGATCCTGGAGGACGAGGAGCACCACATCGACTACCTCGACACCCAGCTGGAGCTCATCGAGTCCCTGGGCGAGCCGCTGTACATCGCGCAGCTCATCGAGCAGCCCAGCTGACCTGCGGCCCCGGCAGTCCGAGAGCGGGTCGAGAGCCGGTCGAGGGGATGCGAGCGAGCTGACCGCGAGCCGCTCGGCGCTAGGCGGCTTCCACGAGGGTCGGCGCGAGCACCGGCTCCACGTCCGCGGCGAGCACGGCGGCCGCGTTGCCCTTCTCCAGCAGCTCCCGGCGCGGGCACGCACCGCGTCCGAGCATGCCCTGGATGGTGCGCACACAGGAGCCGCAGTCGGTGCCGGCCTTCGTGGCCGAGGCGATCTGGCGCGGGGTGCAGGCCCCGGCCGCCGCGTGGTCCTTGACCTGCTTGTCGGTGATCCCGAAGCAAGAGCAGACGTACACGCGGTTCACCTCCCTGAGCGGAATGGTTCGGCGAGCCATCCCCTGTTCGGTGAGGCTTACCTAACCGTACCCAAAGTTAGGCAACCCTAAAAGCCCCCGGCATGACGATGGGGCGCGGATCACATCGATCCGCGCCCCATCGTCGTACGAAATGACGTACTGATCCGCTCGGTCCTACTGGTCCCGGTACATCTCGGCGACCAGGAACGCCAGGTCCAGGGACTGGCTGCGGTTGAGCCGCGGGTCGCAGGCCGTCTCGTAGCGCTGGTGCAGGTCGTCGACGAAGATCTCGTCGCCGCCGCCCACGCACTCGGTGACGTCGTCACCGGTGAGCTCGACGTGGATGCCGCCCGGGTGGGTGCCCAGGGCCTTGTGGACCTCGAAGAAGCCCTTGACCTCGTCGAGCACGTCGTCGAAACGACGCGTCTTGTGGCCCGAGGCCGCCTCGAAGGTGTTGCCGTGCATCGGGTCGGTGACCCAGGCGACGGTCGCGCCGGAGGCGGTGACCTTCTCGACCAGCGCGGGGAGCTTGTCGCGGACCTTGTCGGCGCCCATGCGGACGACGAACGTCAGCCGGCCCGGCTCACGGTCCGGGTCCAGGCGGTCCACGTAGGTCAGCGCCTCGTCGACCGTCGTGGTGGGGCCGAGCTTGATGCCGATCGGGTTGGCGATCTGCGAGCAGAACTCGATGTGCGCGTGGTCGAGCTGGCGGGTGCGCTCACCGATCCAGACCATGTGGCCCGAGGTGTCGTACAGCCGGCCGGTCCGCGAGTCCGTGCGGGTCAGCGCGCCCTCGTAGGCGAGCAGCAGCGCCTCGTGGGAGGCGTAGAACTCGACGGCCTTGAACTCGGCCGGGTCGGTGCCACAGGCCTTCATGAAGTTCAGCGCGTTGTCGATCTCCCGCGCGAGCTGCTCGTAGCGCTGTCCGGACGGGGAGGACCGCACGAAGTCCTGGTTCCAGGCGTGCACCTGGCGCAGGTCGGCGTAACCGCCGGTGGTGAAGGCGCGCACCAGGTTCAGCGTCGAGGCCGACGCGTGGTACATGCGCTTCAGCCGCTCGGGGTCCGGGATCCGGTCCTCTTCGGTGAAGGCGAAGCCGTTGACGGAGTCGCCGCGGTAGGTCGGCAGGGTGATGCCGTCGCGGGTCTCGGTGTCCTTGGAGCGCGGCTTGGAGTACTGGCCCGCGATGCGGCCGACCTTGACGACGGGCACGGAGGCCGCGTACGTCAGGACGGCGCTCATCTGGAGCAGTGTCTTCAGCTTGGCTCGGATGTGGTCGGCGGAGACGGCGTCGAAGGCCTCCGCGCAGTCGCCGCCCTGCAGCAGGAACGCCTCGCCCTTGGCGACGGCTCCCAGGCGGGCGCGCAGCTGGTCGCACTCACCCGCGAAGACGAGCGGAGGATACGACTCGAGGTCCGCGACGACAGCGCGCAGGGCCTCGGCATCGGGGTACGAAGGCTGCTGCGCCGCGGGAAGGTCTCGCCAGGTCGCCTTGGCGGCGGGGGCTTGGGTTTCAGCGTTCACGGTCACCCCGTACACATTACGGCGTCCTAGGGCGCGTCCGGCCCGCCGACCACAACGTGAGACGGATATCCGGACCTGCCGGGAGGCGGACTCCGCGCCTCCGCCGCGGGGGTGCGGGGCCACGCTGGTGCGCCGCTCCGACCGCCGCGGCGGGGCACCGGTCAGTACGGCGCGACGAGGGTGTTCTCCGAGCGGCGGCCCGCCAGGTGGTCGGCCACGTTGGCGACGGTGGTGTCGATGATCTGCCCCACCGCGTCGCTCGTGTAGTACGCCTGGTGCGAGGTCACCAGCACGTGCGGGAACGTGACGAGCCGGGCAAGTGTGTCGTCCTCCACCGTCTCCAGGGACTTGTCCAGGAAGAAGACCCCCGCCTCCGCCTCGTACACGTCGAGCCCCACGCCCGCGAAGCGGCCCGCGCGCAGCTCCGTGACCAGAGCGTCGGTGTCGATCAGCCCGCCGCGGCTGGAGTTCACCAGGATCGCGTCGTCGCGCATCAGCCGCAGCGCGTCCGCGTCGATGATGTGGTGGGTGGAGTCCAGCAGCGGCACGTGCAGGCTGACCAGGTCGCAGGAGGCGAGCAGCTCCTCCTTGTCGACGTACTTCATGCCGAGCTCGACGCAGGCGGGGTTGCGCGCCACGTCCCAGCCGAGCAGGTTCATCCCGAAGCCGTGCGCGATCCGGGTGAACGCCTCCCCGATCTTTCCGGTGCCGAGCACGCCCACGGTGCGGCCGCGCAGGTCGCGGCCCATCAGCCCGTTCAGCCGGAAGTCGAAGTCCCGGGTCCGGATCGAGGCCCGGACGATGCGGCGGTTCACGGCCATGGCCAGCGTCCAGGCGAACTCGGCCACCGAGTAGGGGGAGTAGTACGAGACCCGGCTCACCGTCATGCCGAGCTGCCGGGCGACGTCGAGGTCGATGTTGTTGAAGCCGGTGGACCGCTGGGCGATCTGCTTCGTCCCGCCCGCCGCCAGGGTCCGCAGCACCCGGCCGTTCAGGTCGGCGTTCACGCTGGAGGAGACGACCTCGTACCCCGCCGCGATGGGCGCGGTGTCCTCGCTGAGGAAGACGTCGAGGCAGCGGACCTCGTGCTGCCCCGCGAAGGCGCGCTCCAGGATCGGCCGCTCGTCGGCGGTCACACCGAATGCCAGGATCTCCACGCTTGCTCCCGTACCTCGAACCATGGGCCGTTTGTCACCTTACGACCCATGATCCGTGGACGCTGCCCCACGTCAGCCGAAGAAGACCCCGGCCTCCCGGTACAGCTCGGGGTCCACCGTCTTCAGCTTCGCCGTGGCCTCCGCGATCGGGACCCGGACGATGTCCGTCCCCCGGAGCGCGACCATCGTGCCGAAGTCCCCGTCGCGCACCGCGTCGATCGCGTGCAGTCCGAAGCGGGTGGCGAGCCAGCGGTCGAAGGCGCTCGGGGTGCCGCCCCGCTGGATGTGCCCGAGCACCGTCGTGCGGGCCTCCTTGCCGGTCCGCGCCTCGATCTCCTTGGCCAGCCATTCGCCCACCCCGGACAGCCGGACGTGGCCGAAGGAGTCCTTGGTGGCGTCCTTGAGGACCAGGTCCCCGTCCTTGGGCATGGCGCCCTCCGCGACCACGACGATCGGCGCGTAGCTCGCCTTGAACCGCGAGGTGACCCAGGCGCAGACCTGATCGACGTCGAAGCGCTGCTCGGGGATGAGGATGACGTTGGCGCCGCCCGCGAGGCCCGAGTGCAGGGCGATCCAGCCGGCGTGCCGGCCCATGACCTCGCAGACCAGGACCCGCATGTGCGATTCGGCGGTGGTGTGCAGCCGGTCGATGGCCTCGGTCGCGATGCCGACGGCGGTGTCGAAGCCGAAGGTGTAGTCGGTCCCGGAGAGGTCGTTGTCGATGGTCTTCGGGACGCCGACGCAGGGGATGCCGTACTCGTCGTTCAGCCGGGCCGCGACCCCGAGGGTGTCCTCGCCGCCGATGGTGATGAGCGCGTCCACCTCGTACTTGGCGAGGTTGTCCTTGATGGCCCGCACGCCGTTCTCCGACTCGAACGGATTGGTGCGCGAGGAGCCCAGGATGGTG
This sequence comes from Streptomyces sp. NPDC002044, assembly GCF_040296725.1. Lineage (NCBI taxonomy): Bacteria > Bacillati > Actinomycetota > Actinomycetes > Kitasatosporales > Streptomycetaceae > Streptomyces > Streptomyces sp. NPDC002044. Next base: position 8,866 of record NZ_JBEOXU010000070.1, on the reverse strand, counting down.
CCGCCGCGGGGCAGGATCCCGCGGACGGCCGCGATGTCGAGCGGTACCGCGGAGCCGTCGACGGCTCCGCGCCAGCCGTTGCGGAAGCCGATGAACCGGTACCCGTACTCCTGGTCGCCCTTGCGGACGACGGCCCGGATCACCGCGTTGAGCCCGGGGCAGTCGCCGCCGCCGGTCAGCACTCCGACCTTCATGGAATCTCCCTTCGCCATGACGGCCACGCTAGTGGTGACACAGGTCACAGCAAGGGTCCGAGGAGGGCCGATTCCTGTGGAACAAAGGGTCGTTGTGCCGCCCGTTCCCTCGCACGAGGACGCAAGTACGACGTACGCCACTCCGTGCGGTGCGCCGTTCGAGGCGGTCGCGGCGGATCAGGCGTCGTCGAGGCCGCGTTCGATGGCGTAGCGGACGAGCTCCACCCGGTTGTGCAGCTGGAGTTTGCCCAGGGTGTTCTGGACGTGGTTCTGCACCGTGCGGTGCGAGATGACGAGCCGCTCGGCGATCTGCTTGTACGAGAGCCCCTTCGCCACCAGCCGCAGCACCTCGGTCTCCCGGTCGGTCAACCGGGGCGCCTTCGGCTCGTCGGAGGCGGCCGGTGCCGGGTCGGTGGCCAGGCGCCGGTACTCGCCGAGCACCAGACCGGCCAGACCCGGCGTGAAGACCGGGTCGCCGGCGGCCGTGCGGCGGACCGCGTCGATCAGCTCCTGGGCGCCGGCGGACTTCAGCAGGTAGCCGGTCGCGCCGGACTTCACCGCCTCCAGCACGTCCGCGTGCTCGCCGCTGGCCGACAGGACCATGACCCGCAGGGCCGGGTTGGCGCCGACCAGCTCCTTGCAGACCTGTACGCCCGGCATGCCGGGGAGGTTGAGGTCGAGGACCAGCACGTCGGGGGTGGTGGCGCGGGCCCGGCGGACCGCCTCGGGTCCGTCACCGGCCGTCGCCACCACGTCGAAGCCCGCGGCGGCGAGGTCGCGGGCGACCGCGTCCCGCCACATCGGGTGGTCGTCGACGACCATGACCCTGATCCCGCGCGGTGCGTTCGGTTCGTTCACGTCGGTGCGCTCGCTCATCTCTCGTCCGTCCTCCCCCTGGGTACTTTCAGTTCCACCTCGGTGCCCTGCCCGGGGACGGACACCAGCTCGGCGCTGCCGCCGAGGTCGCGCAGCCGGCCCCGGATGGACAGGGCCACTCCCATCCGGCCCTCGCCCTCGGCCTGGTCGAGCCGGCCCGCCGGGATGCCCGGGCCGTCGTCCCGTACGGTCACCACCACCTCGTCACCCCAGTCCTCGACCAGGATCCAGGCGCGGGCCCCCTCTCCCGCGTGCCTGCGCACGTTGTCGAGGGCGGCTCCGACCGCCGCGGCCAGCTCCTTCGCGGCGGGCACCGGCAGCGGCACCGGGGTGCCCGGCTCGGCGAAGCTGACCCGCGAACCGGCGTGCGGGGCAAGGAGCGCCCGCAGGTCCAGCTCGCCGCCGTCGCCGGGCTCGTCCACCTCGTACGTGTCCACGAGCGCGCCGAGCGCCCCGTCGCGGGAGACCCGCGAGGGGTGCACCAGCCCGCTGGAGACCAGGGTGCGCAGGGCGACCTCCTGCTCCCCCGCCATGCGGCCGAGGTCGGCGGCCTCGCCGCCCAGTTCGGTGCCGCGGCGCTGGACCATGGCGAGGACCTGGAGGACCCCGTCGTGGATGTCGCGGGCGAGGCGCTCCCGCTCCCGGGTCGCGGCCTCGATCTCCAGCGCGCGGGCGAGGGTGGCCTCGCTGGCCCGGGCGACCTCGACGACGTAGCCGATGGCGATGGAGGCGACCCAGACGAGCAGGACGTTGTGCAGGGTGTCACCGGTGGGTTCGCCGCCGTGGATGACGATGTTGGCGGCGGCCACGAAGGTGGAGGCGAACCCGGCCCAGCGCCAGCCGCCCTTGATGGCGAAGGCCAGGACGGAACCGGCCGTCCAGATGGAGGGCAGGGTCGGGCCGCCGTCCGCGATCCGCTCGTGGCTGTCGGCGAGCGGGGTGAGCAGGATCCCGGCGAGGGCGACGGTGAGGTCGGCGCCGAGGAAGCGCTTGGTGCAGCTGGCGGCGTTCGCGACCCGCGTAGAGGTGGCCAGCGTCCACACGGCGAGGACGCAGAGGTAGCCGATGGCGACCGCGGGCCGGGCGAAATGCCGGTAGGAGGAGGCGAACAGCAGCACCGCGTAAACCATGGTGAGCAGCCGGTAGGCCGTCAGGGCCCGCCACAGCGGCTGCTCGACCGACATGCGCACGACGCGTTCGCGCTTCGCCATCTCCCCACCCCCCGCGGGCGGTTCCGCCCGCCGCTACTCGGTCTTGGCCTCGGGCTTGTCGCCCTTCTCGTTCTTGTCGTTCTTGTCGTTCTTCTCGCCCTTCGCGGCCTTCTCCGCGTCGGCGATCTGGCGCTTGGCCGCCGTCGCGTAGATGTCGACGTACTCCTGGCCGGAGAGCTTCATGATCTCGTACATGACCTCGTCGGTCACCGAGCGCAGGATGAAGCGGTCGCCGTCCATGCCGTGGTAGCGGCTGAAGTCCAGTGGCTTCCCGATCCGGATGCCCGGGCGCATCAGCTTGGGGACCACCTTGCCGGGCGGCTGGATCTTCTCGGTGTCGATCATCGCCACCGGGATCACGGGCGCTCCGGTGGCCAGGGCCACGCGGGCCAGGCCGCCGGGCTTGCCGCGGTAGAGCCGGCCGTCGGGTGAACGCGTCCCCTCCGGGTAGATACCGAACAGCTCCCCGCGTTCGATGACGTCGATGCCGCTCTTGATCGCGGCCTCGCCGGCCCCGCGCGCGCCGGAGCGGTCCACCGGGAGCTGGCCGACGCCCTTGAAGAAGGCGGCCGTCAGCTTGCCCTTGACCCCCGGGGAGGTGAAGTACTCGGCCTTCGCGATGAAGGTGACCTTCCGGTCCAGCACGGCCGGGAGGAAGAAGGAGTCGGAGAAGGACAGGTGGTTGCTCGCGAGGATCGCCGGCCCCTCCGCGGGAATGTTCTCGAGGCCCTCCACCCACGGCCTGAAGGCGAGCTTCAGGGAACCGCCGATGGAGAACTTCATTGCGCCGTAGATCAACTCGAAAGCCTTCCTGTGTCTGTCGAACAGACCTTATCCCTTGGCTCCGCCGGGAGCGGCCCGACGACCCTGGTCGGTGCCACCCCGGTCGCGTACGGTGAAGTCACACAGAGCAACGCCCCCACCCGACGTACATCATGATCAAGGAGACCCTGGTGCCCGTCCTCCCTGGAGCCGAGCCGTTCCGCCACGAGGGCGGAGAGGTCGGCGTCCTCCTCTGCCACGGCTTCACCGGTTCCCCGCAGTCGCTGCGCCCCTGGGCCGAGTACCTCTCCGAGCGCGGCCTCACGGTGTCGCTGCCGCTGCTGCCCGGGCACGGTACGCGCTGGCAGGACATGCAGCTCACGGGCTGGCAGGACTGGTACGCCGAGGTGGACCGCGCACTGCGGGAGCTGCTGGACCGGTGCGCGCAGGTGTTCGTCTTCGGGCTGTCGATGGGCGGCGCGCTGAGCCTGCGGCTGGCGGCCAAGCACGGGGACGCCATCAGCGGCCTGGTCCTGGTCAACCCGGCGAACAAGGTCCACGACCCGCTCGCCGTCGCCCTGCCGGTGGCCAAGCACTTCATCCGGTCGACTCCGGGCATCGCCAGCGACATCGCGAAGCCGGGTTCGGAGGAGGTCGGTTACGACCGCGTCCCGACCCACGCCGCGCACTCGCTGCGGACGTTCCTGCGGATGGTCGACGCGGAGCTGCCCCAGGTGACGCAGCCGCTGTTGTTGCTGCACAGCCCGCAGGACCACGTGGTACCGCCGGCCGACTCGGCGCGCGTCCTGGCGCGCGTGTCGTCGACGGACGTCACCGAGACCCTGCTGGAACAGAGTTACCACGTCGCGACGTTGGACCATGACGCGGAGCGGATCTTCGCGGACAGTTTTGCGTTCGTCGGCCGGCTGGCGGAGAGCGTGGGCAGGGAGGGGGCGGAGGCGGGTGGCTGAGCACGAGGAGCAGTCGGGCGGTGTTCCGCCGCTGGACGAGGAAGCGGCGTGGGCGGCGATCGTCGCCGGGTACGGGCAGGAGCCGCCGGACCCGCCGGGGGCCCGGCCGTTCAAGCCGATCGAGAACCTGCTGCTGCCGGAGGAGGACGTGAAGCCGTTGTCTCTTCCTCCGGAGCCGGGCTCGAAGACGGAGCCCAGGGCCGAGTCCAAGACGGAACCGAAGACGGAGGCGAAGCCAGAGGCGAAGCCGGAGCCGTCGGCGGAACCGGGTTCCGGCCCGGCCGCGGAGCCCCCGGCGGCGGCGTCGCTGGGCAGCTCGGTCGTCTTCGCCCCGGGCGTGGGCGGGACGGGCCCCCGGGACCACTCCCTCGCCGAGCCCAGGGACGACGACCTGACGGCGGCCGAGGAGGGCCACTTCGTGCCCCCCGAGCCGGAGCTGCCGCCGGCGGACACCACGTCGAAGTTCGCGTGGCTCGCGGTGGTCGGCGGCCCGGTACTGCTGCTCCTGGCGGTGCTGCTGCAATGGGAGATGACCTGGTGGCTCACAACACTGGGCATCGGCGGCTTCCTGGGCGGCTTCGCGACGCTGGTGGGGCGCATGGCCCACGACGACGACGAGGACGACGACCCGGGCCGCGGCGCGGTCGTCTAGTTCCCCGGCGGGCGGGGGCAGCACCCACACCACCCCCGCCTCTTCCACGACGGCGGCGGAGACCGCAGCGAGACGGTCGCCGCGCTGAAGGAGTACCTCCCGTGGCTCAGCGCGCACGGGTACACCTTC
>NZ_JBEOXU010000070.1:0-4061 GCF_040296725.1 Streptomyces sp. NPDC002044 | reverse complement strand
GGGGGCCCCGCTCCCCAACCCCCCCCCGCCCCCCGCGCGCGCGCCGGCGCTGGGCCCCCACCCCCGCGCCGTCCCCGGCCGGCCCCCCCCCCCGGAGTCTGAGGGCCGGGGCCCGGGGCCGAGCCCCCGGAAGAATCAGCCCCGCCGGCGTTTGAGGCACGGGGTCCGGGCCGGGGCCCGAGGCCGAGCTCCCGGAAGAATCAGCCCCGCCGGCGTTTGAGGCGCGGGGTCCGGGGCGGAGCCCCGGCAGCGGCCCCCGCACCAGCCCTCGGCATCGCCCCCGGGCGCCCCGGCACCGCACCCCCGCCAGGTCCGGCCACGGCCACGGCCCGGCTACGGCGCAGCCGGCAGCCGCAGCACGGCCAGCACCGGCAGGTGATCGGTCGCGGCCGCCAGATCCGCGGCCGACACCCCCGCCAGCCCCGCAGGGACCCCGCAGGCCAGCACCTCCACACCCCCCGTCACGAACACGGCGTCGATGCGCCGCTCCGCGCCCCGCGCGGGAAACGTGTGCTCCCCGCCCCACGGCGCGACCGTCCGGCAGTCCCGCAGGCCCGTGGCCAGCCGTCCGAAGGCCGGCCCGTCGGGGGTCTCGTTCACGTCGCCGGCGGCGATCCCGTACGGGACGTCCATCGCCGTGAGCCGTTCCCTCAGCAGCCCCGCCTGGGCCACCCGCTCGGCCCGGTCCAGCGACAGGTGCGCGGAGACCAGCCCGGCCCGCGCCGACCCGAACCGTACGACGGCCGTGGCGAAGCCCCTGCGGTGCAGCCCGGGGGTCAGCGGCAGCAGTACGTCCTCCGTACGTTCCACGAAGGCCCGCAGCGAGCAGAGCAGCAGCGGCCCGGCCGCGGTCGCACCGCCGCTCAGCACCACCAGGTCGCACTTCGCGGCCAGCCGGGCCGCGTGCTTGCGCCACCGGAAGAACCGGGGCGCTTCCTGGACGAACACCAGGTCCGGCGCGCACGCCCGGATGACCCGGGCCAGCGCCTCCTCGTCGTCGCGCAGCGAGCGGATGTTGTAGCTCAGTACCCGGATCACGGCAGAACCGTCGGGCTCCGTAAGAGACTTGGGCAGCGCGGGCAGCAGGTCCATGCCCGCAAGATACGCAGCCGCCCGCCGCTCCCCCAGGGGGCGCGGCGGGCGGTCACGGCGAAAAAGGAGGGGCTCAGCCCTGGCGCGCGAGGTCGGCGGCGCCGACGAGTCCGGCCTTACCGCCCAGCTGGGCGGCGAGCACCTGCGCGTGCGGACGCCACGCGCCGCCGATCAGCCAGCGCTTGAAGGACTTGCGGATCGGGTCGAGGACGAGGTCGCCCTCGTCCGAGACGCCGCCGCCGACGATGAAGGCCGACGGGTCGAACAGGGAGGCCAGGTCGGCCAGGCCCGCGCCGGCCCAGCGGGCCAGTTCGCGGAAGGAGTCGACGGCCACCAGGTCGCCCTGCCGGGCGGCCTGGCTGATGTGCTTGCCCTCGATGCCCTCGGGGGTGCCGTCGCCGAGGGAGAGCAGGAACTTCGCGTTCTCGGGGGTGGCGTTGGCGCGCTGCCTGGCGTACCGGACGAGCGCGCGCCCGGAGGCGTACTGCTCCCAGCAGCCCTGGCTGCCGCACCCGCACAGCAGGCCGTCGGGGACGACCCGGATGTGCCCGAACTCGGCGGCGACGCCGAAGCGGCCGCGGCGCAGCTTGTTGCCGATGATGATGCCGCCGCCCAGGCCGGTGCCGAGCGTGATGCAGATGACGTCCTCGTGGCCCTGGCCGGCGCCGAAGCGGTACTCGCCCCAGGCCGCGCAGTTCGCGTCGTTCTCGACGACGACCGGCAGGCCGATGCGCTGCTCGACCTTGTCCTTGAGCGGCTCGTGGCGCCAGTCGATGTTCGGCGCGAAGAGCACGGTCGCACGCTTGTCGTCCACGTAGCCCGCGGCGCCGATGCCGACGGCGTCGATGGTGTGACTGCTGCTGACCTCGGAGACGGCGGCGCAGATCGCGTCCGTCACTCCGTCCGCGGTCGGCGGGGTGGGCACCTTGTACGTCTCAAGGATGGTGCCCTCTTCGTCGACCACGCCCGCCGCGATCTTCGTGCCGCCGATGTCGACGCCGATGGTGAGTCCCATTAGTCCCTCGGTTTCCGGTCAAACCCCGCCACGGGCAAAGGTACCCGAGGGTGGCGGAGGTTCAGTCGAGATCGATCCGCTCGGCCGGGCCCGCGTCGGGGCCGTCGTCGCGCGGGGCGGACTCCGGGCGCGGCGCCGGGGGCTCGTTCCGCGTCCAGCGGCTCTCGTGGCCCTCGACGGCCGAGCGGTAGGCGGCGAGCAGCTCGGACCCGGCGGCCGCGAGGTGGTCGAACACCTCGGGGTTGCGCTCGATGACGGGCTGGGCGGCGGTCTTGGCCTGGTGGACGAACTGGCGTACGGCGCCTTGCGCGGCGACGCCGAGAAGCGGGTTGTTCAGTCCGGAGACCTTGTCGGCGACGGCCTCGAAGAGCTTGAACAGCTCCTCGGCGGCGCTGCCGGGGGCGCCGGAGCGCGTGCCGTCCTGCCCGCGCAGACGCTCCTTCTCGGCGGCGAGGTCCTCGGCGCAGGCCCTGGCCCAGGCGTCGTCGTCGGTGGGACGGTCGGTGGCCTCGCTCATGGCGGACTCTCCTGCGGCTGCGGGGCGGCGGTACTGGTTACCTTCGACGTTACCCGAACGGCGGTACGGGGTTCAGGACGTACGCGGCCACTGTCCCGGATCCGGCGTGAACCGGACGCGGAGCACGTCCTCGGCCAGGGCGGCGCCGGAGACGGTGCAGCGGCGCAGCGCGGACGGCAGCGGAACGATCCTGCGGTACGGGCCCACGGTGAGCAGCAGCTCGTCCCCGCGGCGGATCAGGTCGAGGTCGTCCTTGCGGGCGTGGGGCAACCGCACGGACCAGACGAGTACGCCGTCCTCGGCGAGCCGGTCCTCCACGGGCCAGGCCCGCAGCTCGCGGCCCGGCCGCCCGGGGGCGAGGCCCCCGCCGGCGGCCAGGGCGCAGAGTTCCGCCAGGTCGTCCGGGCCCCGCGGGTCGCGTCCCAGGTGGGGCAGCCCCCGGAGCGGGACGGCCGGGTCCCGCTCGCGCAGGAACGCCTGCTGCTGGGCGGCGACGGAGGCCGCCCAGGGGTCGGCGGAGTCCACCGGGGCGAGCCGGTTGGCGACGAGGTCGTCGGTGCCCAGCTGGTGCAGGGCCAGCCCGAGCGCTCCGGTGCGCAGGGCGGCGCCGGCGGCCGGTCCCGGGTCGGCGACCAGCCGGACGGAGGTGGTGCCGGCCTCGACGACGGCCTGGACGGCGGCCAGCTCCTCGTCCCAGCGGGCGGCGGCCTCGTAGAGCCACTGGGCGGGCATGGGGACGCCGGCGAGCTGGGCCAGTACGGGGCGCAGGGCGCGGGCCGCCTGCCGCTCCGCGGGGAGCAGCCGGGCGAGGTAGCGGCGCAGCTGGGCGGGGAGGGCGAGGGTGGCCACGGTCTGGTGGAGCGGGGGCATGTCGACGACGACGAGGTCGGTGCCGGGCGCGGCGGCGGCCCGCCGCAGGGCGCGGAGCAGGGCGAACTGCTCGGCGCCGGGGAGTTCGGTGAGTTCCTCGGACCCGAGGGGGCGGGCCCCGACCATGCCCAGGAGGGCGGAGCCGCGCTCCTGGAGGGCGACGAGCTCGTCGCGGAACTCCTCGCCGGAGTCCACCCGGGCCACCCGGAACCCGGCGGCCACGGGGACCGCGCGCAGCCCGGGCACGACCTCGGCGGACGGTCCCGCCGGGCCGCCGACCAGGCCGGCCATCGGGTCGCCGGGGTCTCCGGACAGCAGCAGCACCCGCTGCCCCTGCCGGGCGGCGGCGAGGGCGGTGGCCGCGGCCACGGTGGTCCGCCCGGCCCCGCCGGGGCCGGTGATCAGCAGGGTGCGCATGGTGCGGCTACTCCGGTTCGGTGGTGGAGAACTTCGGCGGCGCCGCGGCCCCCGGATCGCCAGCGAGAAGTCCCCGCTCCCCGCCCTCTCCCTGGGCGAGGTGCTGGCCACCTCCGACCTGCCGGGCGGCGTGGTGAACATCCTGTCCGG
>NZ_JBEOXU010000069.1:0-32958 GCF_040296725.1 Streptomyces sp. NPDC002044 | reverse complement strand
GCCCGGAGCCCGCCGCGCCCCGCGTCGCCGCCGTCGGGCCCCCCCCCCCCGGCCGGGGGGGCGTCCGCGACCGCCCCGGCCCCCTCGTGTCGGAGGGGGCCGGGGCCTTCGCGTACGCCGTGGGTCAGGCGGGAGGGTTCTGGGTGGACAGGGCCACCGACAGCTCGGCGGCGATGCCCTGGAGGATCGGCACGATCGAGTCGGTCAGCGCCTCGGTGACCCGGCCGGCCGGGCCGGAGATGGAGATCGCGGCGGCGGTCGGCGAGTTCGGCACCGAGACCGCGAGGCACCGGACTCCTATCTCCTGCTCGTTGTCGTCGACCGCGTAGCCCACCTTGCGGACCTGCTCCAGGGCCTCCAGGAAGCCCTCGGGCGTGGTGATGGTCTTCTCGGTCGCGGCCGGCATCCCCGTGCGGGCCAGCAGGGCGCGCACCTCGTCGGCGGGGGTGTAGGCGAGGAGCGCCTTGCCCACGCCGGTGGAGTGCGGCAGCACCCGGCGGCCCACCTCGGTGAACATGCGCATGGAGTGCTTGGACGGCACCTGGGCGACGTAGACGATCTCGTCGCCGTCGAGCAGGGCCATGTTCGCGGTCTCGCCGGTCTCCTCGACCAGGCGGGCGAGGTAGGGCCGGGCCCAGGTGCCCAGCAGCCGCGACGCGGACTCGCCGAGGCGGATCAGGCGGGGGCCGAGGGAGTACCGTCGATTGGGCTGCTGGCGTACGTAGCCGCACGCCACGAGGGTGCGCATCAGGCGGTGGATGGTGGGCAGCGGCAGGCCGCTGGCGGCGGAGAGCTCGCTGAGGCCGACTTCGCCCCCGGCGTCGGCCATGCGTTCGAGCAGATCGAAGGCGCGCTCAAGGGACTGGACGCCACCGCTGGCGGTGGTGGGCTTCGCGGAAGCGTCGGTGGTGCTGGCGCTGGACGTCGGCACGGGCGCGGTCCTTTCGGTGCTGGCAGGCAAGGAAGCAGCCTACCGGTCGGTCGGCGTCGGCCCTAGGTCGGGGGAGCCGCCGTCCCCGCCGGTCAGAGGTGGTTTGTCCTGGTGGCGGACGTCCTTCCGGAAGGTGCCCGCCCGCTCCCGGTGGTGGTAGCTACATTCTGTATCGCGAAATCTTAATTCCATCCTGTGGAAACATCCAATTGCGGTCCTGGTGGGTCAGCGGTCCGTCCGGGCGCTCTTGACTGGTCAGGGATCGCCGTGAAGACTCCGTCAACAGAACGTTGAATTTCGCTCTGTGGAAGTAGATGGGGAGGTTCCGGTGTCCGACGTGGCTGTGGAACTGGTACTGCGCTCGACGCGCGTCATCACCCCCGAGGGGACGCGCGCCGCCTCGGTGGCCGTCGCCGGCGGGAAGATCACGGCCGTGCTGGCACACGACGCCGAGGTGCCGGCCGGAGCCCGGCTGGAGGACTTCGGCGACGACGTCCTGCTCCCCGGCCTGGTCGACACCCACGTCCACGTGAACGACCCCGGCCGCACCGAGTGGGAGGGCTTCTGGACGGCCACCCGCGCCGCCGCGGCCGGCGGCATCACCACGATCCTCGACATGCCGCTGAACTCCCTGCCGCCCACCACCACGGTCGACAACCTCCGCGTCAAGCAGGAGGTCGCCCGCACCAAGGCCCACGTGGACGTCGGCTTCTGGGGCGGCGCCCTGCCGTCCAACGTCAAGGACCTGCGCCCGCTGCACGACACCGGGGTCTACGGCTTCAAGTGCTTCCTGTCGCCCTCCGGCGTGGACGAGTTCCCCGAGCTCGACCAGGAGCAACTGGCCACCTCCCTCGCCGAGATCACCGGCTTCGGCGGCCTGCTGATCGTGCACGCCGAGGACCCGCACCACCTGGAGTCGGCCCCGCAGCACCCGGGCCCCAAGTACGCGGACTTCCTCGCCTCCCGCCCCAGGGACGCCGAGAACACCGCGATCCAGAACCTGATCGACCAGGCCAGGCGGCTGAACGCCCGCGTCCACGTGCTGCACCTGTCCTCCAGCGACGCGCTGCCGCTGATCGCCGCGGCCAAGGCCGAGGGCGTCCGGATCACCGTCGAGTCCTGCCCCCACTTCCTCACCCTCACCGCCGAGGAAGTCCCCGACGGCGCCACCGAGTTCAAGTGCTGCCCGCCCATCCGCGAAGCCGCCAACCAGGACCTCCTGTGGGACGCGCTCGCCGACGGCACCATCGACTGCATCGTCTCCGACCACTCGCCCTCCACGGCGGACCTGAAGACCGGCGACTTCGCGACCGCGTGGGGCGGCATCTCCTCCCTCCAGCTGGGCCTGCCGGCGATCTGGACCGAGGCGCGCGGCCGCGGCCGCTCCCTGGAGGACGTCGTGCGCTGGATGTCCACCGCCCCGGCCGCCCTCGCCGGCCTGGCGCAGAAGGGCGCGATCGAGGCCGGCCGCGACGCCGACTTCGCCGTCCTGGCACCCGAAGAGACCTTCACCGTGGACCCCGCGGAACTGCACCACCGCAACCGGATCACGGCGTACGCGGGCAAGACCCTGCACGGCGTCGTGAAGTCCACCTGGCTGCGCGGCACGCGGATCGCGGACCACGGCACCCCGACCGAGCCCACGGGCCTCCTCCTCGAAAGGCAGAACTGACAGTGGCGATTGCGACCTTCACCGGCAATGCGAACCCGTACGGAGGCGGCGACCCGTACGCGGACTACCGCACCGCGGACTTCCCCTTCACCCAGTACGCGAACCTCGCCGCCCGTGAGCTGGGCGCCGGTGTCATCGAGGCCAACGACGAGTTCTTCGCCCAGCGCGAGAACCTGCTGATCTCCGAGGCCGCGCACTTCGACCCCGAGGACTTCGGCCACAAGGGCAAGGTCATGGACGGCTGGGAGACCCGCCGCCGCCGCGGCGTCAGCGCCACCCAGCCCTGGCCCACCGCCGAGGACCACGACTGGGCGCTCGTCCGCCTGGGCGCCCCCGGCGTCATCCGCGGCATCATCGTCGACACCGCCCACTTCCGCGGCAACATGCCGCAGGCCGTCTCGGTCCAGGGCGCCTCGGTCGCGGGCTCCCCGACCGCGCGGGAGCTGCTCTCCGACGACGTGAAGTGGACGACCCTCGTCGAGCGCACCCCGGTCGGCGGCCACGCGGCCAACGGCTTCGAGGTGAACGTCGAGCAGCGCTTCACGCACCTGCGCGTCAACCAGCACCCCGACGGCGGCATCGCCCGGCTGCGCGTCCACGGCGAGGTCCGCACCGACCCGAAGTGGCTCGCCGCGCTGGGCACGTTCGACGTCGTCGCGCTGGAGAACGGCGGCTCGGTCGAGGACGCGTCCAATCGCTTCTACTCGCCGCCGGCCAACACCATCAACCCGGGCCGCTCCCGCAAGATGGACGACGGCTGGGAGACCGCCCGCCGGCGCGACAACGGCAACGACTGGATCCGCTACCAGCTCGCCGCCGAGTCCGAGATCCGCGCCGTCGAGATCGACACCGCGTACCTCAAGGGCAACTCGGCCGGCTGGGCCTCCCTGTCCGTCAAGACGGGCGAGGACGGCGAGTGGACCGAGTTCCTGCCGCGCACCCGCCTGCAGCCGGACACCAACCACCGCTTCGTGCTCGACGCCCCGGCGGTCGGCACGCACGTCCGGATCGACATCTTCCCGGACGGCGGATTCTCCCGGCTGCGCCTGTACGGCTCGCTGACGGAGGCGGGCACCGCCGCCCACGCCGCCCGCCACCAGGAACTGGGCGGCTGACGCCTCCCGCCCCGCGACCGCCCCGGGGGCCGACACCCCCGGGGCGCACACGGCCCGAGGGGGCGCACCGCCGGGCGGTGCGCCCCCTCGGTGCGTAGCGGGCGGGACTACGCCGCGTGGCCGCCGTCGACCGAGAACTCGGCGCCCGTCACGTACGCGGCGTCCGGGCCCGCCAGGAACGACACCACGGCCGCCACCTCACGGGGCGTGCCGAAGCGGCCGAGGGCCGTCAGCGCGGCCTGCGGCCCGGCGTACGGGCCGTCCGCCGGGTTCATGTCCGTGTCCACCGGTCCCGGGTGCACGATGTTCGCGGTGATGCCGCGCGCGCCCAGCTCCCGGGCCAGCGCCTTGGTCAGCCCGGTCAGCGCCGACTTGCTCATGCTGTAGAGCGTGCCGCCCGGCCCCGGCACCCGCTGGGTCATGCAGCTGCCGATGGTCAGGATTCGCCCGCCCGCGCCGAGCTTCGGGGCCGCCGCCCGCGTGGTGAGGAAGACGCCCCGGACGTTGACCGCCAGGACGCGTTCCACGTCGGCCGTCGTCAGCTCCTGAAGGGGGCCGAGCACGCCGATCCCCGCGTTGTTGACGAGGACGTCGAGCCGGCCCAGCTCCCGTACGGTCCGCTCCACCGCCCCGGCGGCCGCCTCCGGGTCGCCCGCGTCGGCCCGGACGGCGAGTCCGCGCCGCCCGGTCGCCTCGATCCCCTCCAGTACCGCGGCGGCCTCCTTCTCACCGGTCCGGTAGGTGAAGGCGACGTCCGCGCCGTCCTCGGCCAGCCGCAGGGCCGTCGCGGCCCCTATGCCCCGGCTGCCGCCCGTCACCAGTGCCACTTTGCCGTTCACGGTGCTCTCCCTCGTTCGCCCGTCAAGTGGTTGCGTGTTCAATGAGATGGGATTCCGGAAGCGGGCGCTGGCGGGAATCGGACGTGGCGTTCACGCGCGCCGCACCGATGAGTCACGGGATCGCGGGAAGTCTGAACCGCAGCGGTGGCCACCGGGCGGTGATCCACCGTGCAGTGATCCACCGAGCAGAGACCCACCGAGCCGGGAGCGCAGAGCCATGGGCAAGCTGACCCTCACCACCTTCCTGACCCTCGACGGCGTGATGCAGGCCCCGGGCGGGCCGGACGAGGACCGCAGCGGCGGCTTCGACTACGGCGGCTGGCTCGCGCCGTTCGCCGACGAGGGCATGGGGGAGTTCATGACCGAGGTCTTCGACCGGGCCGGCGCCTTCCTCCTCGGGCGCCGGACGTACGAGATCTTCGCCGGGTACTGGCCGCGGCAGACCGACCCCGCCGACCCGATCGCGAGCCGCCTCAACGGGCTGCCGAAGTACGTGGCCTCCACCACCCTGAAAGAGCCCGCCTGGGCCGGCACCACCGTCATCGACGGCGAACAGCTGCAGAGCGAGGTCGTACGGGCCAAGGACGCCACCGAGGGCGAGCTCCAGGTCCACGGCAGCGGAGCGCTGGCCCAGTGGCTGCTGGCCCGCGACCTCGTGGACGAACTGAACCTGCTCGTCTACCCGGTGTTCCTCGGCACCGGCCGCCGGCTGTTCCCGACGGGCGGCCTCCCCACGGCCTGCGAGGTCACACAGTCCCGCACCACCTCCAGCGGCACGGCCATCCACACGTACCGCCCCACGGGCCGCGCCGCGTTCGGCACGATCGGCGAGTGACCCACGGCCGCCGGGCCGCGGGCCACGGCCGCCCGGCCGCCGGGCCCCGCGGGGCCGGCCCCGCGGGCGGGGCCCGGCCGGCCCGCAAACCGGTCGCCCGCCACGACCCGCTCCGGTAGCGTGGCCGCGCACCCGTGCGAGCCGCCGAAGTCTCCACCCGTCACCCGCCGTTGGAGACAGCCCGTGACCGTGGCCCCGCCCGCCCCCGCCCCCGCCGCCACCCCCGCGGGGGAGACCGCGCCCCGCCGGACCTGGGCCGCGGACCTGCCCGTGCTGGCCGTCGCGGTCGTATGGGGCGCCAGCTACCTCGCCGCCAAGGGCATCACCACCGCGCACACCGTGATCGCCGTACTGGTGCTGCGCTTCGCGCTCGTGCTGCCCGTCCTGGTCCTCGCCGGATGGCGCCGGCTGCGGGCGCTGACCCCCGCCCAGCTGCGCGGGGCCGGGCTGCTGGGCCTCGTACTCGGCGGGATCTTCCTCCTGGAGACGTACGGGGTCGTCCACACCTCCGCGACCAACGCCGGGCTGATCATCAGCCTGACCATGATCTTCACCCCGCTCGCGGAGGCCGCCGTGCGCCGGGTCCGCCCCCCGGCCGCCTTCCTCGGAGCCGCCGCCGTCTCCGTGACCGGCGTCGTGCTCCTCACCCAGGGCGCGGGCTTCACCGGACCCGGCCTCGGCGACGTGCTGATCCTCGGCGCCGCCCTCGCCCGGACCCTGCACGTGCTGCTGATGGCACGCGTCAAGGCCGTCCAGGACGCCGACTCGCTCTCCCTGACCACCGTCCAGCTCAGCGGCGCGGTCCTCGTCTTTGCCCTGCTCGCCCTCCTCCCCGGCACCGGGGCCACCCCCTGGGCGGCCGCCGCGGACTTCGGGGCCGCCGAGTGGGCCGGCCTGGTGTTCCTCTCCGTCTTCTGCACCCTCTTCGCCTTCTTCGTGCAGATGTGGGCCGTACGCCGCACCTCCCCCTCCCGCGTCAGCCTGCTGCTCGGCACCGAGCCCCTGTGGGCGGCCGCCGCCGGCATCGCCATCGGTGGCGAGCACCTCGGCCCGCTCGGGTTCGCGGGCGTCGCCCTCGTCCTGGCGGGGACCACCTGGGGGCGCCGCGCGGCCGGGTGAACGTTGGCCGGATCATGACCGGCCGACGGCGTGCGGCGCCCGTACGCTGACGGGCATGCCGCCGCCGGGAGCCACCCGTTCACAGGTCCGGGAGCTCCTCCAGCCGGACCCGGCGCCGCTCGCGGCGCGACACCTCGCACGCCTCCGCCACCCGCAGCGCGGCCAGCGCCTCGCGGCCGTCGCACGGATTGGGCCCCTCGCCGCGGATCAGCCGGACGAAGGCGGCGAGCTCCTCCTCGTACGCGGGGCCGAACCGCTCCAGGAACCCGGTCCACGGCTTGTCGGCCGCGGGCGGCCCGTGCGGTTCGGTCGAGGCGATCGGCGTCCGGTCGTCCAGCCCCACGGAGACCTGGTCCCGCTCCCCGGCCAGCTCCATCCGCACGTCGTACCCGGCGCCGTTGCACCGGGTGCCGGTCGCGGTGACGAGCGTCCCGTCGTCCAGCGTCAGCACGGCCGCCGCCGTGTCGACGTCACCCGTCTCGCGGAACCGCGCGGGGCCGGCGTCGGAACCGGCCGCGTACACCTCGGTCACCTCGCGCCCGGTCACCCACCGGACCATGTCGAAGTCGTGCACCAGGCAGTCCCGGTACAGCCCGCCGGAGGTCGCCAGGTACGCGGCCTCCGGCGGCTCCGCGTCGGCCGTCGTCGTCCGTACGGTGTGCAGCCGGCCCAGCGCCCCCGACCGGACCAGGTCCCGGGCCGTGCGGTAGCCCGCGTCGAAGCGGCGCATGAAACCCGTCTGGAGCACCCCGCCGAGCGCCGTCACCTCGCGCACCACCGCCAGGCTGCGGGCCAGGTCGGGGGCGACCGGCTTCTCGCAGAACACCGGCAGGCCGCTCCGTACCGCCCGGACGACCAGTTCCGCGTGGCCCTCGGTGGCGCAGGCCACCACCACCGCGTCGACGCCCCAGGTGAAGACCTGCTCGACCGAGGGCGCGGCCGTGGCCCCGAGCCGGTCGGCGAGGCGCGCCGCCCGCGCGGGATCGGCGTCGGCGAGCAGGAGCGAGCCCGCGTCCGGGCGGCGGGCCAGCGCCGCCGCGTGGAACGAGCCGATCCGGCCCGTCCCGATGAGCCCGATGCGCATGCACTCAACCTGACCCCGAACGGGGGACCTGTCAATCTGCCCGCGCCCGCCCCGATGACCCCGCATGGTCCACTGTGGCGGATACTGGGCGGCTGGAACCGGAATGACCGATTGATGACGGACGACACGGACAAGGGAAGGGCACGGCGACGTGGCTAGGGTTCGGACAGGGGTGCGCGTCGTGGGCGCCGTGCTCGCGGCGGTACTGGGAGCCTCCCTCGCGGGATGCAGCAGTACGGGCGGCAAGCGCGCCGAGGAGCGGGCCAGGGCCGCCGAGGCGGGCCGGCCCGCGGTCTCCACCCCGCGCTGGACCTTCGCGATGGTCACCCACGCGGGCGACGGCGACACCTTCTGGGACATCGTCCAGAAGGGTGCCAAGGAGGCCGCGGCGAAGGACAACATCAACTTCGTCTATGCCCACGACGACCAGGCCCAGCAGCAGGCACAGTTCGTGCAGAACGCGATCGACCAGAAGGTCGACGGGATCGTCGTGAGCCTCGCCAAGCCCGAGGCCCTCAAGGACGTCATCGCCAAGGCCGTCAAGGCGGGCATCCCGGTGATCACCGTGAACTCCGGCTCCGCCCAGTCCGCCGCGTACGGGGCGCTCACCCACATCGGCCAGGACGAGGAGATCGCCGGTGAGGCGGTCGGCACCGAGCTGACCAAGCGCGGCCGCAAGAAGGCTGTCTGCGTCCTGCACGAGCAGGGCAACGTGGGCCACGAGCAGCGCTGCGCCGGAGCGAAGAAGACCTTCGGCGGGACGATGGAGAACCTGTACGTCGAAGGCACCAACATGCCCTCCGTGCAGGCGGCCCTCCAGGCCAAGCTCCAGGCCGACCCGTCCGTCGACGCGATCGTCACCCTCGGCGCCCCCTTCGCCCCCACCGCCGTCAAGGCGAAGGACGCGGCGGGCAGCAAGGCCGAGGTGGACACCTTCGACCTCAACGCACCGGTCGCCCGCGACCTGAAGTCCGGGGCGCTCGGCTTCGCCGTCGACCAGCAGCCCTACCTCCAGGGCTACGAGGCGATCGACCTGCTCTGGCTCTACCGCTACAACGCCAACGTGCTCGGCGGCGGCCGGCCGGTGCTCACCGGACCGCAGATCGTCACCGGCGCCGAGGCGTCCGCGCTGGAGGAGTACATCAAGCGGGGCAGCCGATGAGCGCCGCCGCACCCCCCGCGGACGAACGCCTCGCCCCCAGCTCCCTGGCCCGCAGGCTGCTCGGCCGCCCGGAGCTGGGCGCGGTGGTCGGCGCCGTCGCCGTCTTCGTGTTCTTCTCCTTCGCCGCGGACAGCTTCCTGCGGGCCTCCAGCCTCAGCACGGTCCTGTACTCGGCGTCCACGATCGGGATCATGGCCGTCCCGGTGGCGATGCTGATGATCGGCGGGGAGTTCGACCTGTCCGCCGGCGTCATGGTCACCACCTCGGCGCTGTTCAGCTCGATGTTCAGCTACCAGATGACGGCCAATGTCTGGGTCGGCGTCCTGCTGTCCCTGGCCGTCACCCTCGCCGTCGGCTTCTTCAACGGCTTCATGCTGACCCGCACCAAACTGCCGAGCTTCATCATCACGCTCGGCACCTTCCTGATGCTGACCGGCCTGAACCTCGGCTTCACCAAGCTGATCAGCGGCTCCGTCTCCACCAAGTCCATCGCCGACATGCAGGGCTTCGACTCCGCCCGCGCGCTCTTCGCCTCGCAGTGGACCATCGGCCCGGTCACCCTGAAGGTCACCATCCTGTGGTGGTTCGCCCTGGTCGCGGTGGCCACCTGGATCCTGCTGCGCACCCGCGCCGGGAACTGGATCTTCGCCGTGGGCGGCGGGGCCGACGCGGCCCGCGCGACCGGCGTACCCGTGGTCAAGACGCGCATCGGCCTCTACATGGGCGTCGCGCTGTGCGCCTGGATCTCCGGGCAGCACATCCTCTTCTCGTTCGACGTCGTCCAGTCGGGCGAGGGCGTCGGCAACGAGTTCCTGTACATCATCGCGGCGGTCATCGGCGGCTGCCTGATGACCGGCGGCTACGGCTCCGCCATCGGCTCGGCCGTCGGCGCCTTCATCTTCGGCATGACCAGCAACGGCATCGTCTACGCCCAGTGGAACCCGGACTGGTTCAAGTTCTTCCTCGGCGCGATGCTGCTGCTCGCGACGCTGCTCAACGCATGGGTCCGCAAGCGGGCGGAGGCGAAGTGACCGTGACCGACACCGGGACGACGACCGGCCCCGCGCCGGCGCTGGTGAAGCTGACCGACGTCAGCAAGTACTACGGCAACATCCGCGCCCTCCAGGGCGTCTCCCTGGAGGTCTCCGCGGGCGAGATCACCTGCGTGCTCGGCGACAACGGCGCCGGCAAGTCCACCCTCATCAAGATCATCTCGGGGCTGCACCGGCACGACGCCGGCTCCTTCGAGATCGAGGGCGAGGAGACCGTCCTGGCCAACCCGCGCGCCGCCCTCGACCACGGCATCGCCACCGTCTACCAGGACCTGGCCGTCGTCCCGCTGATGCCCGTCTGGCGGAACTTCTTCCTCGGTTCCGAGCCCACCCGCGGCCGCGGCCCGCTGCGCCGCCTCGACGTCGGGCTGATGCGCCGGACCACCCGCACCGAGCTGCTGCGCATGGGCATCGACCTGCGCGACGTGGACCAGCCCATCGGCACCCTGTCGGGCGGCGAGCGCCAGTGCGTGGCCATCGCCCGCGCCGTCCACTTCGGCGCCAAGGTCCTCGTACTGGACGAGCCCACCGCCGCGCTCGGCGTCAAGCAGTCCGGCGTCGTCCTGAAGTACGTCGCCGCCGCCCGCGACGCGGGCCTCGGCGTGGTCCTGATCACCCACAACCCGCACCACGCGTACCTGGTCGGGGACCGTTTCGTGCTCCTCAAGCGCGGCACCATGGCGGGCAGCCACACCCGTGACTCGATCACCCTGGACGAGCTGACCCGGCAGATGGCGGGCGGCTCCGAGCTCGACGAACTGAGCCACGAGCTGGAGCGGGTGGCAGAATCAGGCTCGGACAGTACGCCACCCAGCACGCCACCAGGCCCGGGCACCCCGCCCGGCACCACCGCACCATGAGGGACGGCACGACTCGATGAGCACGTACCGGGACTTCACGCTCGCCCACCGGGGCTCGGCGCGGGGCACCGTCCTGCGGACCATCGGGACCCGTGAGCGCCGGTCGCACCTGACCGCCCCGCGCGTACCGACCGTCGGCATCGACATCGGCGGCACCAAGGTGATGGCCGGCGTCGTCGACGCCGACGGCATCATCCTGGAGAAGATCCGCGCGGAGACCCCCGACAAGTCCAAAAGCGCCAAGGTCGTCGAGGACACCATCGTCGAACTGGTCCTGGACCTCTCCGACCGCCACGACGTGCACGCCGTGGGCATCGGCGCGGCCGGCTGGGTCGACGCCGACCGCTCCCGCGTCCTGTTCGCACCCCACCTGGCCTGGCGCGACGAGCCGCTGCGCGACGCGCTGCAGTCCCGGCTCGCGGTCCCCGTCATGGTGGACAACGATGCCAACACCGCCGCCTGGGCCGAATGGCGCTTCGGCGCCGGCCGCGGCGAGGACCACCTCGTCATGATCACGCTCGGCACCGGCATCGGCGGGGCCATCCTGGAGGGTGGCCAGGTCAAGCGCGGCCGGTACGGGGTCGCCGGCGAGTTCGGCCACATGCAGGTGGTCCCCGGCGGCCACCGCTGCCCCTGCGGCAACCGGGGCTGCTGGGAGCAGTACAGCTCCGGCAACGCCCTGGTCCGCGAGGCCCGCGAGCTCGCCGCCGCCGACTCCCCGGTCGCGCACAACATCATCGCCCGGGTCGGCGGCAACGTCGCGGAGATCACCGGACCGCTCATCACCGAGCTGGCCCGCGAGGGCGACGCCATGTGCGTCGAACTGCTCCAGGACATCGGCCAGTGGCTCGGCGTCGGCATCGCCAACCTCGCCGCCGCCCTCGACCCCTCCTGCTTCGTCATCGGCGGCGGCGTCAGCGCCGCCGACGACCTGCTGATCGGCCCGGCCCGGGACGCCTTCCGCCGTCACCTGACCGGGCGCGGCTACCGGCCCGAGGCCCGCATCGCCAAAGCCCAGCTCGGCCCCGAGGCCGGCATGGTCGGCGCCGCCGACCTGTCCCGGCTCGTCGCCCGGCGCTTCCGCCGCGCCACGCGCCGCCGCGTCGAGCGGTACGAGCGCTACGCACAGCTCGGCCGGCGCGACGCCGCCGGCCCCGAGGACCAGGACCAGCAGTGACACCGCCGCCCACCCTGCCCCACCAGGCTTCCGCACCCGACGGGGACTCCGTACCGCCGCCCGCGGAGGGCCGCGGACACGTCGTGCGCCGCCGCTGGGTCACCGCGATCATCATCCTGCTGCTGGTCGGCGTCCCCGCGGGCTACCTGGCCGTCTCGGCCCAGCAGAGCCGCCAGAGCGGCCGCGACAAGGCCGCCAAGGTGGGTGCGACGAAGGTCCGCCCCGGCTGGCCGTCCAAGGTGCAGCGCAGCATCTACGAGGTGCCGATCCCGGACAGGGCGTGGCGGGTCGGCTTCCTGGAGACGAACAACTGGCGCACCAGCCGGCTGTACACCCAGTTCGCGGTCTCACCCGCCGACCTGGACACGTTCCTGACCTCGGTCGGCAGCAGCCGCGGGGAGCTGACCCCCGGGGTCGCGATCTCGGCGCACGACACCGAGATCGCGGGCTGGAACTGGAAGACCCACGAGGACTGGCTCGGCACCACCCTCGAACAGGACGACCCCCGCCCCACCCGGGACATCACCGTCGACGTCACCGACCCCCGCATCGCCAAGGTCTACGTGGTCTCCTCCACGACCCCCTGACCCCGGCGCTAGCCTTGCCCCATGAAGCTCACCAAGCGGCTGCACTCCTGCGTCGAGCTGGAGAAGGACGGGCGCAGGCTCGTCATCGACCCCGGCGCCTTCAGCGAACCGGACGCCGGCCGGGGCGCCGACGCCCTGCTGGTCACGCACGAGCACCCCGACCACTTCGAGGAGGGCCGGCTGCGGGCCGTCCTCGACGCGAACCCGGCGGCGCAGCTGTGGACCCTGCGCAGCGTCGCCGAGAGGCTGGCTCCGGCCTATCCCGGCCGGGTGCACACGGTGGGCCACGGGGACGCCTTCACCGCGGCCGGATTCGACGTCCAGGTGCACGGCGAGCTGCACGCCGTGATCCACCCGGACATCCCGCGGATCACGAACGTCGGCTTCCTCGTGGACGGTTCGCTCTTCCACCCCGGCGACGCCCTGACCGTGCCCGGGACGCCCGTCGACACCCTGATGCTGCCGGTGCACGCCCCGTGGAACAAGATCGCCGAGGTGATCGACTACGTCCGCGAGGTCAAGCCCCGCCGGGCCGTCGACATCCACGACGCGTATCTCTCCGACCTCGCCCGGCCCGTCTACGACGGCGCCCTGGCAGCCCTGGGCGGCGCCGACCACGGCCGACTCACCGCCGGGGACAGCACGCACCTGTGACTGTCGGTGCCAGGCGATAGGTTGGCGGGCATGCGTATCGCCACGTTCAACGTCAACTCCATCACCGCCAGGCTGCCGCGCCTGCTCGCCTGGCTGGAGAGCTCGGGCACCGACGTCCTGTGCGTCCAGGAGACCAAGTGCTCCGCGGAGCAGTTCCCGCACGCCGAGCTGCGCGAGCTGGGCTACGAGTCGGCCGTCAACGCCACCGGCCGGTGGAACGGCGTGGCCCTGCTCTCCCGGGTCGGCCTGGAGGACGTGGTCCTCGGGCTGCCCGGCGGGCCCGACTACGAGGGCGTCCAGGAGCCCCGCGCGATCTCCGCCACCTGCGGCGGGGTCCGCGTCTGGTCGGTGTACGTGCCCAACGGCCGCGAGGTCGCGCACGACCACTACGGCTACAAGCTCGGCTGGTTCCGCTCCCTGGCCGCGGCCGTCGCGGACGACGCGGCCGGCGCCCGCCCCTTCGCGGTGCTCGGCGACTTCAACGTGGCCCCGACCGACGAGGACGTCTACGACCCGGCCGTCTTCGAGGGCGCCACGCACGTCACCCCCGCCGAGCGCGCCGCCCTTGAGGCGCTGCGCGACGCCGGGCTCCGCGACGTGTTCCCCCGCGCGCTCAAGTACGACCGCCCGTACACCTTCTGGGACTACCGGATGCTCGCCTTCCCGAAGAACCGGGGCATGCGCATCGACCTGGTGTACGGGAACGCGGCCTTCACCAAGGCCGTGACCGACGCCTACGTGGACCGCGAGGAGCGCAAGGGCAAGGGGGCGTCCGACCACGCGCCGGTCGTCGTGGACCTGGACCTGGACCGGTAGGGCGCGCCCGGGGCGCGAAGAGTACGGCCCAGGCGCGCCCTGTGGCCAGCGGAGGATCCTGGTGCGAGTCTGGGTGATATGAACATCCCTTTCCTGGACAACTGGCTGAACCGACACGAAACGGAACGGGGTGCGGGGCTCGCCGCCGCCCTCGCCGATGATCCCGACGGCATCGCCGAGTTGTTCTCGGAGTGCGAGATGCTGCGCGTCCAGGCGAGGTCGGCCGGGCTCGAACTCGACGAGAGCACCGCCTCGTTGGAGGCGCTCGATCAGCTGATGCCGCGCTGGCGCCGGGACCCCGAGGCGGTGCCGTGGCTCGGCAACGACGCGGGCTTCTACCTCGGCACGGTGATCGTCCGCACGATCCCGGGCGCCGCCTGGCAGGTGTGGCCGAACGGCCAGCCGGTGATCCGGCTGGCCTCCGGACGGGAACTGAACGTGATCGAGTCGGGGGTGTCCTGGGCGATGACCGGTTCCCCCGAACTCAGCCAGGCCTACGCGGAAGCCTCCGAGGGCTGATCACACGCAGATGTAGCTTTATGCCCCCTTTAGGCGTGTCGAGGAGAAGTGCCCTTCCCGGGCTGGATAGTTTGCGCTGACCTCGACACCGACAAGTGGGCAGGGCAGCGCATGGCCGTCGATCCGTTGATCGAGCTGCGGGACGTGAACAAGCACTTCGGAGCGTTGCACGTACTCCAAGACATCAACCTCACCGTCGGCCGCGGGGAGGTGGTGGTGGTCATCGGCCCCTCCGGCTCCGGGAAATCGACCCTGTGCCGGGCGATCAACCGGCTGGAGACGATCGAGTCGGGAACGATCACCCTCGACGGCAAGCCGCTGCCGGCGGAGGGCAAGGAACTGGCGCAGCTGCGCGCCGAGGTCGGGATGGTCTTCCAGTCCTTCAACCTCTTCGCGCACAAGACCGTCCTCGCCAACGTCTCCCTCGCCCAGATGAAGGTGCGCGGACGCAAGCGCGACGAGGCGGACAAGCGCTCCCGGGAGCTCCTGGAGCGGGTCGGCCTCGCCGACCAGGCCCCCAAGTACCCCGCCCAGCTGTCCGGCGGCCAGCAGCAGCGCGTCGCCATGGCCCGCGCCCTCGCCATGAGCCCCAAGGCCCTGCTCTTCGACGAACCCACCTCCGCGCTCGACCCGGAGATGATCAACGAGGTGCTGGAGGTCATGCAGCAGCTGGCGAGCGAGGGCATGACCATGGTCGTGGTCACCCACGAGATGGGCTTCGCCCGCTCCGCCGCCAACCGCGTCGTGTTCATGGCCGACGGCAGGATCGTCGAGGACCGGACCCCGGAGGAGTTCTTCACCGCTCCCGAGAGCGACCGGGCCAAGGACTTCCTCTCCAAGATCCTGAAGCACTGAGGGGCGGCGTGATGATCCGTACCCGAGCCCTCCTCGTCGCCCTGCTCGTCCTCGCCTGCGCCACGGGCTGCGGCCGTTCCGGCAGCCCCCCGGTCAAGGGACCGCAGCCCGAGGACCTGCCCGTCTACACCGTCGACACCGGTTTCCGGCTGCCCGACTCCCGCACCTGGGAGCGGGCCAGGAAGCGCGGACACCTCGTCGTCGGCGCCAAGGAGGACCAGCCGTACATGGGGGAGAAGGACCCCGCGAGCGGTCTGTACTCCGGCTTCGACATCGAGATCGCCAAGATGATGTCGGCGTCCCTCGGCTTCGACCCCAAGACGATCGAGTTCAAGACGATCGCCTCCGCCAACCGCGAGACGGCCCTGCAGAACGGCCAGATCGACTACTACGTCGGCACCTACACCATCAACGACAACCGCAAGAAGCAGGTCGGCTTCGCCGGCCCCTACTACATGGCCGGCCAGTCCCTGCTGGTCCGCAAGGACGAGAAGGACATCAACGGCCCCGAGGACCTCGCGGGCAAGAAGGTCTGCTCGGCCGCCGGCTCCACCCCCTACCAGCGGCTCCAGAAGGAGTACCCCGAGGCGGTGCTCGTCGCCTACGACACCTACTCCGTCTGCGTGGACAACCTGCTGACCTACCAGGTCGACGCCGTCTCCACCGACGACTCCATCCTCCTGGGCTACGCGGCCAAGGTCCCCGACGAGCTCAAGGTGGTCGGCAAGCCGTTCTCCCAGGAGCCCTACGGCATCGGCGTCCCGCGCGGCGACAACGCGCTGCGCTTCGCCCTCGACGACGCCCTGGAGGCGCAGGAGAAGAACGGCGACTGGAAGAAGGCATACGAGGCCACGCTCGGCCTGTCCGGCGAGCCCGCTCCGACGCCTCCCGCCATCGACCGCTACCCGGCGAGCTGAGCGAGAGGGCCACCGCCATGAACGTACTCACCGACAACTTCGCGCTCTACGGCGAGGGATTCCTCGGCACGGTCGAACTGACCGTCTACGCCTCCCTGCTCGCCCTGGTCCTCGGCTTCCTCATGGCCTCCTTCCGGGTCGCGCCCGTCGGCTCGTTCCGGGCCTTCGGCACGGTCTGGGTCACCATCCTGCGCAACACCCCGCTCACCCTGCTGTTCTTCGCCGTCCTGCTCGGGCTGCCGCGCTTCGGCCTGGTCCTGCCCTTCCAGGTGTTCGCCGTCCTCGCCCTGGGCTGCTACACCTCCGCGTTCATCTGCGAGGTGCTGCGCTCGGGCATCAACACCGTGCCCAAGGGGCAGGGCGAGGCGGCCCGCAGCCTCGGCATGTCCTTCGGCCAGACCCTGGGCACGGTCGTCCTCCCGCAGGCTTTCCGCTCCGTCATCCCGCCCATCGGCTCCACCCTGATCGCGCTCGCCAAGAACTCCGCCATCGCCGGCGCCTTCAGCGTCACCGAGCTGCTGGGCACGTACAAGACCCTCAACGAGCTGGGCTACAGCATCATCTGGACCTTCGTCTGGATCGCCGTGGGATACCTGATCATCACCCTGTCCATCAGCGCGCTCTTCCACGTGCTGGAGAAGCGCTACGGAGTGGCCCGATGACCGCGCACGCGCTCCACGGCGACCTGGAGTCCACCGCCCTCTACGACATCCCGGGCCCCCGGGCCCGCCGCCGCCACCTGTACTACGGCATCGGCTCCACGGTGCTGATCCTGCTCCTCGTCGGCTGGCTGCTCTACCTGCTCTTCGACACCGACCAGTTCACCGCCGCCAAGTGGACCCCCTTCACGTACCAGGGGATCCAGGAGCTGCTGCTCAGGGGCCTGGGGAACACGCTCAAGGCGTTCGCCTACGCGTCGGTGCTCTCCCTGCTGCTCGGGGCGGTGCTCGCCACCGGCCGGCTCTCGGTGCACCGGCCGGTGCGCTGGCTGGCCACCCTGTGCGTGGAGTTCTTCCGGGCCATGCCGGTGCTGGTGATGATCTTCTTCATCTTCGTCGCGCTGAAGGTCCAGCCGCTGCCCGCCCTGGTGGCCGGGCTGACGCTCTACAACGGCTCGGTGCTCGCCGAGGTGTTCCGTACGGGCGTCAACGCGGTGGAGCGGGGGCAGCGCGAGGCCGCGTACGCGCTGGGCATGCGCAAGACCCAGGTGATGTCCTACGTCCTCGCCCCGCAGGCGGTCCGGGCCATGCTGCCCACCATCATCAGCCAGCTGGTCGTGGCCCTGAAGGACACCTCCCTCGGCTACCTGATCACCTATGAGGAGTTCCTGCACGCGGGCAAGCTGATCGCGTCCAATCTCGACTACGACCTGCCCTTCATCCCCGTCGTGATGATCATCTCGCCGATCTACATCGGCATGTGCATGCTGCTGTCCTGGTTCGCCACCTGGGTGGCGCGCCGCCAGCGCCGCAACCCCCAGACCCAGGGGGCCGGCGAGGCCCCGGCCGATCCCGCGGCGATGCTGCCGGGAACGGTGTAGCCCCGAAGAGCCACCACCCCGCCCGGCAGCAGCCGTGGATCACTGCTCGCGCAGCGGCACCGAGACGTACGAGGGATCGGTGCGCGGCGAGGAGAAGGTCAGCTGCGCGCCGGTGGGGTTGTGCTCGATGTACAGCGGGTCGACGGTGTCGACGACGAGCGCCAGCCGGTGCCCGGCGGGCACGTCGTAGGCGGTGGAGAAGAGCTCCAGATCCACGCCGAAGGACTGGCCCGGGGTCCTGCCGTGGAAGGTGTACGGGGCATTGCTGACGAGCTTGCCGATGCCGAGCGGGCCGACGTCGTAGAGGTACGCGACGAAGGTGCCGTCCCCCTTGGTGGGCGTGACGGTGGTGTGGAGGCGGACGTCGCCGCGGACGCGGCGCTCCCGGTCGTAGCGCGGCGACTGCCAGACGGCGGCGAAGGAACGGGGCAGCAGGGGGATGGAGGCGACCGGCGGGGTCTTGAGGAACTGGTCGAGGAGGTTGGAGAGCAGGACGATCCCGCCGTTGGCCCCGGAGTCGACGTTCGCGAAGACGTGCTCGCTGTCGGAGAGCGCGATGCGCTCGGTGCCCGCCGCGCCGACCGACTTCCAGTCCGGGTAGCCCTCGTAGCCGCCGGTGCTCCGGGACTTGAGCTGGACGGGGGGCTCGGTGTCGACGCCGTTGCGCTCGCCCTTGAGGTAGCGGTCGAACCAGCGGTGGGCGCTGGTCCAGGTGTCGTTGGGCAGGCCGAGCAGACCGGTGAGTTCGGCGGTGGCGTGGTCGCCGGGGCGGAACTCCAGGCGCTTGGGGCCGGTCAGCTTCTCGAAGAAGTCGGCGTACTGGTTGGGCGGGAAGATGGTGTCGCCCCAGGCGTTGCCCATCATGACCGCGGGGCCGTTGGCGTTGATCCGGTCGACCTCGAAGGCCGCCGAGCGCTTCTTGCCCCAGTCGATCATCTGCTGCTCGCGGTCGAGCCGGGAGCCGAGGAAGTCGCTGAGGATCGAACGGAGTTCGGGACCGGGCCGGCCGGTGATGTCGCCGGCGACGCCGAGCAGCCCGGCGGCCTGGAGGTGCTGGGTGCGGCCGGAGTAGATGGAGGCCACGAGGTCGGCCCAGCCGCTCAGCGCGACCACGGCCTTGATCCGGGGGTCGTGCGCGGAGGCCAGCAGGCTGATGCCCGCGCCGTACGAGACCCCGCCGAGGCCGACGCGGTCCGCGTCGGCGGGGGTGTGGGCGAGGGCCCAGTCGATCACGGCGGACACGTCGGCGACGTCCGGCGGTCCGGCCACCTCGATCTCGCCGCCGGAGAGCCAGAAGCCGCGGGAGGTGTAGCTGAGCACGACGTAGCCGGAGTCGGCGAGCTTCTTGGCCTGGGCGATGTATTCGATCTGCGGCAGGCCCCAGCTGGTGGGCAGCACGATCAGCGGGTACGTCCGGCCCGGCACGGCGCCGGCCGGGGTGAAGACGTTGCCCTTGAGGGTGATGCCGCCGGAGCCGGGGATGTCGTGGAACCGCAGTTCCGACGAGGCGTCCGAGGCGTTCGGGACGTTCGGGACGTTCGAGGTGACGGCGGTGGCAGGTGCGGGGGCCGCCTGGGCCTGGTGGGGGGCCAGGCCCAGGGCGGCTGCCGCCAGCAGGGCTGCCACCGCCGCGGCGGTGGTGGTGCGTTCCATCAATCGCTCCTCGCGTACGCCGGGGGGTGAAAGTGACCCGACGGTAACGGGGAGGGATTACCGGAGGTAACCCGTCGGTAAGTTACGTGGTGGTAACAATTGAACGAGAGTCAGTGACGGGGGGTGCCGGGAGGTCAGCCGTTCTGGGCGCCGCCGGCCAGCGCGCTCTTGGCCTTCCAGTCGTCCCAGGACAGGTTCCACTCGCCGTAGCCGTTGCCGATCTCCGCGTTGCCCTTGGAGCCGCTGCCGACCACCTCGAAGGGGTCGCCGACCTGGACCCTCGCGTAGAAGTCCTTGGCGTGCGCGTCGCTCATGCCCACGCAGCCGGAACTGGTGTTGGCGCGGCCGAAGTTGCCGGAGTTCCACGGGGCGGCGTGAGCGTACATGCCGGACCAGGTCAGCCGCATCGAGAAGTCGACCATCTTGTCGTAGGAGTCGCCCAGGCCCACCGTCTGGGAGTCCATCCGGATGGTGCCCTCCTTCGACATGAGGACCATCTTTCCGGACCAGGAAGCCTTCTGCCCGCCGGGAGTTCCGGCCGAGACCGGGATCGTCTCGACCACCTGGCCGTCCTCGGTCACCTTCATCTTCCGGGTGTCGAGGCTGACCTCCATCCGGCGGTCCTTGCCTATCGTGAACTCGGTGGTGTAATCGCGGGCGAAGAGCCCGCCGCCCTTGCCGGAGTCCACGCCGTTCAGGTTCATGTCGACCTTCACGCCGGTGCCGGACTTCCAGTACTCCTTCGGCCGCCAGTCCACCCGGTCCCTGCCGGAGTAGTCCTTGAACCAGCCCCAGGACCCCTCGGTGCTGTCCGATGAGGTGACCTTCAGCTGCTTCTCGACCTCGGCCTTGTTCGTGACCGGGTTGTCGAAGACGAGCGAGACCGGCATGGCGACGCCGACCGTGCTCCCCTTGGGCAGGTTGATCGAGACCTTGTTCACCTTGTCGGCGGGGGAGGTCTTGAACTGGGTTCCCGCGCTCTGGCTCTCGGTGTTCTGCGCCTCCACCTTGTAGTCCGTGCCGGGCGAGGCGTTGCGCTCGGAGGTCCAGGTGCGGCCGTCGTCGGATATCTTCCCCGGCAGCTCCCCGTTCTTGCCGTCGGTGACCTTCACCAGGGCCAGCTTGCCCTCGGCGAGCGTCACCGTGACCGGCTCGCCGGCCTTGACCTGATCGCCCGTGAGGTTCACCGACACGGCCATGTCCGGCTTGGGCTTCAGCTCCGCCGTGCCGCCTCCGGCGGCCGCGTCGCCGCCGCCTCCGCAGGCGGTCAGGGTCGCGGCCAGCAGCGCGGTGCCCGCGGCGGCGGCGTTGCGGATCCGGCGGCGGGACAGGGCGGTACGGCTGGTGCGGCTGGTGCGGCTCAACGAAATCCCCTCCGAAGTCATCATCGTTCGCAAGGAGAGAGCGAACACGAGGACTCTAGGTTGCGCATTATCTGGAAAATCGCTCCATTTCGGTTGTGACGTGTACCGCAGCGAAACGGTCATCGTCCGGTCACGATCGCCGCGCGGAGCGGTCACCGGCCGCTGTGAGAGTCCTGTCCCTCCACGCCCGGACGTACAGGAAGGACAACTGCCGTGTGCGCACTGCTCGTGAACACAGCCCAGCAGCACCACCCACAGGGGCAGGGCCCGGAGGCGTCGCGCGGCCGGGACGGGGAGCCCGAGGTGCGCACGCTCTCCCCCGGCGCGTACCGGGCGTTCCTCTCCCGGAACCCGCAGGCGAGTTTCCTCCAGTACCCGTCGTGGGCCCGGGTCAAGGACCAATGGCGTTCGGAAAGGGTCGGATGGCACTATCCGAACGGTGAGACCGAGGGGGCCGGACTCGTTCTCTACCGCCAATTCCCCGGCACCCGCAAATACTTCGCCTACCTCCCCGAGGGGCCCGTCGCCGACTGGTCGGACCCGCGCCTGGACCGCTGGCTGACCCCGCTCCTGCGCCACCTGAAGGCGGCCGGGGCCTTCGCCGTCCGCATCGGCCCCACACCCGCCTACCGGAGCTGGGACGCGGCCGCGGTCAAGTCCGGCGCCGGGCCCGGCCGGCAGATCTCCGACGTCCTCGCCACCGAGGTCGACCCGGTCGGCGCGGCGCTCGCCGACCGGCTGCGCACCCGCGGCTGGAAGCGCTGCGGCGGCGAGGACGACGGCGACGCCCAGCCCCGCCACGTCTTCCGGGTACCGCTCGCGGGCCGTTCCCGCGACGACCTGTGGGCGGGGCTGAACCAGGAATGGCGGCGCAACGTGCGCAAGGCACAGAAGGCGGGCGTGCGGACCGTCGTCGCCGCCGCGGCCGACCTGCCCGAGTTCTGCCGGCTGCTGCGGATCACCGAGGAGCGCGACGGATTCCGCCTCGGCCGCTCACCGGCCTACTACGAGCGGCAGTACGCGGCCCTCAACGCGGAGGAGCCCGGCCGGATGCGGCTCTACCTGGCCGTCCACCAGGGCGAGGTCCTCGCCGCCCACACGATGATCGTGGCCGGCGGCCGGGTCTGGTACCAGACCGGCGCCTCCGCCGACCACCGCCGCGAGGTCCGCCCCAGCAACGCCCTGCAGTGGCGCATGCTGTGCGACGCCCACGACCTCGGAGCGGACGAGTACGACATGCGCGGGGTACCCTCCACCCTTGACCCCGGCGAACGTTCTTTCGGGCTGCTGCGCTGGAAGCTCGGCACCGGCGGAAAGGTAGTCGAGACGCTCGGCGAGTGGGAGACCCCGATGGACGGATACGCCAACGCGGCGCTCTACAAAGCCTTCCAGGCGTACCTGGCCCGCCGGTGAGGAACGGCACCACCGCGGATCCGGGCACCCCGGCCGCGGCCGTACCCCCGCGGGCGCCCGTATGTGAGCCGGCGCCCGCGTCCGCGCCCGCCAAAGCCTCGGTGCTGCGCAGCGGCGCGCTCATGGCGGCCGGGTCGGTCGTCTCCCGCGCCACCGGGTTCGTCCGCTCGGCGGTCGTCGTCGCCGCCCTGGGCACCGGCCTGCTCGGCGACGGGTACGCCGTCGCCAACACCGTTCCGAACATCATCTACATGCTGCTCGTCGGCGGCGCCCTGAACGCCGTCTTCGTCCCCGAGCTGGTCCGCGCCGCCAAGGAGGACCGCGACGGCGGAGCCGCCTACACCGACCGGCTGCTGACCGCCTGCACCGCGGCCCTCGTGCTGCTCACCGCGGCCGCCGTCCTCGCCGCCCCGCAGATCGTCGAGGCGTACACCGGCTACGACGGCGCCCAGGCGAGCACGACGGTGGCCCTCGCCCGGTACTGCCTGCCGCAGATCCTCTTCTACGGGCTCTTCACCCTGCTCGGCCAGGTACTGAACGCCCGCGGCCGGTTCGGCGCGATGATGTGGACCCCGGTCCTCAACAACGTCGTCATCATCGGCGTCTTCGGACTCTTCCTGTACGTCTCCCACGGCGCCGCGGACGGACTCACCGCCGCCGAGACCCGGTTGCTCGGCCTCGGCACCACCGCCGGCATCGTGATCCAGGCCCTCGCCCTGGTCCCGTCGCTGCGCGCCGCCCGCTTCCGCTGGCGCCCCCGCTTCGACTGGCGCGGCAGCGGCCTCGGCCGGCCGCTGCGCAACGCGGGCTGGCTGGTCATGCTCGTCCTCACCAACCAGATCGCCTACTGGGTCGTCACCCGCCTCTCCACCACCTCGGGAGCGCGTGCCGTGGAGGCGGGCCTCGCCGGGGGCGCCGGCTACACCGCCTACAGCAACGCCTACCAGCTGTGGATCGTCCCGCAGGGCATCATCACCGTCTCCCTCGTCACCGCCCTGATGCCCCGGATGAGTTCCGCCGCCGCCGACGGCGACCTCGGGGCCGTCCGCAGGGACGTCTCGTACGCCCTGCGTTCCAGCGCCGCCCTCGTCGTGCCCGCCGCCGCCCTCTTCGCCGCCCTCGCGCCCTGGGTCATCGGCGCGGTCTTCGAGTACGGCCGCACCGGCGCCGCCGACATCGCGGTCATGGCGGGCATCCTCGTCGCCTTCGCGCCCGGCCTGGTCGCCTTCTCCGCGCAGTACGTCCTGTCCCGCGGGTTCTACGCCCTCTCCGACACCCGGACCCCGTTCTTCCTGAACCTGGTCATCGCCGGGCTGAACGCCGCGCTGTCGGCCTCCGCCTACGTCCTGCTGCCCCCGCGCTGGGCCGTCACCGGCATGGCCGCCGCCTCCTCCGTGGCCTTCGCGGCGGGGGCCGCCGTCACCGCGCGCACCCTCGCCCGCCGCCTCGGCCCGCGCACCGGAACCCGTACCGCGCGGCGGGCGAGCGCCGTACGGACCCACCTGCGGCTGCTGGCCGCCTGCCTCCCGGCGGCCGCCGCCGCGCACGCGGCCGCCCGCGCCTGCGCCCGGTTCGGCGACTTCGCCGCGGCCGGGGCGGGAACCGCCGTACTGGCCCTCGTCGTCGTCCTTCTCGCCCGGCCGCTGCGCCTGACGGAGATCACCGACCTGCTGGACTCCCTGCGGCGCAAGACCGGCCGTTAGCGGGAGGAAAGCCATGAACCACCTGGGGATACTGAGCGGATGCCACGCGTACTGCTGATCGAGGACGACCCGTCCATCCGGGAGGGCGTCGGCCTGGGCCTGCGCCGCCGCGGCCACGAGGTGAGCACCGCCGAGACCGGGGAGGCGGGCCTCGCCCTCCTGGGCGGCTTCCGGCCCGAGCTGGTCCTGCTCGACCTGATGCTGCCCGGGATGAACGGCGTACAGGTCTGCCACCGCATCCGCGAGACCAGCGAGGTGCCGATCATCATGCTCACCGCGCGCGGCGACGACTTCGACATCGTCATCGGCCTGGAGGCCGGAGCCGACGACTACATCGTCAAACCCGCCCGCACCGAGGTCATCGAGGCCCGCATCAGGGCCGTGCTGCGCCGGCTGGCCGATCCGTCCGGGGTCCGCCCCGAGGTCGAGCACCACGGCGAACTGACCATCGACCGTGCCGGGCTCACCGTTGCCAGATCCGGTGACCGGATCGCCCTCGCCCCCAGCGAGATCAAGCTCCTGCTGCACCTGTCGGCCTCGCCCGAGCAGGTCTTCTCCCGCCAGCAGCTGCTGGAGTACGTGTGGGAGCACAGCTACCACGCCGACGCCCGCCTCGTGGACGCCTGCGTCCGCCGCCTGCGCCACAAGATCGAGGACCCGGACGCGGCGCCCCGCTACATACAGACCGTGCGGGGCTTCGGCTACCGCTTCGGCCCGGTCCAGGGCGTGCGACGGTGAGACGGATCGCCCCGTTCGGCCTGCGCACGCGGCTGATCGCCGCCTTCCTGCTGGTCGCCGCGATCAGCGCGGTGAGCACGGCCGCCCTCACCTACCAGAAGGCGCGCAACGCGATCCTCGCGCAGAGCCAGGACATGGCCGTCAGCACCCTGCGCGACCAGCTCGACTCCAAGAACCTGCGCATCCCCATGGACCAGGAGACCCTGCAGGCCCTGGTGTCCGAGTTCGCCAAGCGCGGCAAACCCCACCCGTGGGCGGTCTTCGGCGAGTACGCGGACCTGCGCGCCTCCTCGAACATCAACCCGCCGACCTCCTCCGTGGTGACCGACGAGCTGCGCCGGCAGGTGGTCTCCGCCAACCCCCACGGGGCCTTCCAGCGCGTGGAGGACGCGAGCGGGGCCCCGTACCTCACCGTCGCCATGCCGGCCGTGTTCACCCACCAGGGCAAGCGCGAACCGACCGGCCTCGTCGTGTACGCCGTGATGCCGCTGACCACCGAGCGGGAGACGGTCGACGCCATGGTCGACGCCGCGAAACAGGGCGCCGTCCCCGGCCTCGCCATCGCCGTCGTCCCCGCGCTGCTCGCCGCGCGCGGCGTACTGCGTCCGGTACGCCACATGCGCCGGGCCGCCGAACGGCTCGGCCGGGGCCGCCTCGACACCCGGATCGAGGTCAGGGGCTCCGACGAGCTGGCCGGGCTGGCCCGCACGTTCAACGAGACCGCCCGCGCCCTGGAGCAGTCCGTGAGCGAGCTCCAGGACGCCGAGGTCCGGGCGCGCCGCTTCGCCTCCGACGTCTCGCACGAGCTGCGCACCCCGCTCGCCGGAATGCTCGCCGTCACCGAGGTCCTCGACGAGGACGCCGAGCGCCTCGACCCCGACACCGCCAAGGCCCTGCGGCTGATCAGCGCGGAGACCGGCAAGCTCGCCGTCCTCGTCGAAGACCTGATGGAGATCTCCCGCTTCGACGCCCGCGCCGCCGAACTGAACCTCGACGACGTGGACATCGCCGTCGCCGTCACCAAGACCCTCGAACGCCGCCACTGGGACGACGGGAGGGTCACCGCCGAACTGCCGAGCGGCGTGCGCGCGCGGCTCGACCCGCGCCGCTTCGACGTGGTGCTCGCCAACCTCGTCGGCAACGCCCTCCAGCACGGCGGAGCCCCCGTCACCGTGACCGTCGCCGCCCTCCCCGGTCCCGACGGCGAGCGGCTGCTGATCGAGGTCGCCGACAGCGGGCCCGGCATCGCCCCCGAGGTGCTGCCGCACATCTTCGACCGGTTCTTCAAGGCCGACGCCGCCCGCACCCGCTCCGCGGGCAGCGGCCTCGGCCTCGCGATCACCCTGGAGAACGCCCGCCTGCACGGCGGCACCCTGTACGCCGCGAACGGACCCGGCGGGGGAGCCGTGCTCACCCTCGACATGCCCCTGGAGGCCGACGCGTGACCCGGCTCCGGAACGCCGCCGTCGCCGCCCTCCTCGGGCCGCCGTTCCTGCTGGCGGGCTGCGGCATCAAGCCCACCGGGGTGGTCGAGAGCGGCGCGGCCGCCAACGTGGTGGTCAACGCGCCCGACCGCGCGGGCGTCGTCTACTTCGTCACGCCCGACGACAAGCTCGTCCCCTCACCGCAGGTCGACTCCTCGCTGCCGTCCCCCGTCGGCACCGTGCTGAGACTGCTCTCCGGGCCCGGTCCGCAGGAACGGGCCGCCGGGCTCGGCACCCGGCTGCCGGGATGGGAGGGGAAGGCGCCCGGATCGGTCAGCGTCTCGTTCACCTCCCCGCGCTCCATCGAGGTCAAGGTCCCGTTCACGGTCGGGGACCTCCCGGAGCTCGCCATGCGCCAACTGGTCTGCACGGTGACGTCCGTCGCGGGGAGCGAGACCCGCGACGTCCGCGTGACCGTGAGGGGGCCGGGCACCACCCTCTTCGGCGAGAGGTGCGACATCGGCCGCTGAAGCCGCCGGGAGGCGGCCCCGACCGGGCCGAACCCGCCGGGGCCCCCTTGCGGGCTGCGGCCGCCGGCGCCACGGTGGCCCCATGGATCACGAGGTTGTTCCCGGTGTCCCCGGGGCCGGCGGCGTCCCCGGCGTGTTCGACCCCCGGATCTACGCCGAGGGCATCCCGCACGACCGCTACCGGCTGCTGCGCGACCACCACCCGGTGGCCTGGCAGCCGGAGCCGGAGATCGCGGGCTGGGCCGCCGGCCCGGGCTTCTGGGCCGTCACCCGGCACGCCGACGTCGTGCGGGTGCTGCGCGGCCACCGGACGTACTCCTCCTGGCTGGGCGCCACCCAGATCCGCGACCCCGACCCCGCCGACCTGCCGTTCCTGCGCCGCACCATGCTCAACCAGGATCCGGGCAAGGACGCGGGGGACCACGGCCGGCTGCGCCGGCTCGTCTCCCGCGCCTTCACCCCCGCCCGGGTGGACGCCTTCGCGGTACGGGTCCGCGAGCGGGCCCGTACGCTGCTGCGCGCGGCCCGCGACGGCGCCGGGGACGGGAGCGCCGACCTGGTCCGCACCGTCACCGACGAGTACGCCCTGCTCAACCTCACCGACCTGCTGGGCATCCCCGCCGCGGACCGGGGCCTGCTGCTGGACTGGACCGTACGGGTCATCGGCTACCAGGACCCCGAGGACGCGCCCGCGCCCCTGACCGGCCCGGACGGCAAGCCGCTCAACCCGCGCTCCCCGGCCCTGCTCGGCGAGATGTTCGCGTACGCCCGCGGACTGGCCGCCCACAAGCGCCGCAGACCCGGCGACGACGTGATGACCTCGCTGGCGCTGGCCGGACTCGACCCGGCCGAGCTGGAGATGTTCTTCTTCCTGCTCACCGTCGCGGGCAACGACACCGTACGCAGCGCTGCCCCCGGCGGCCTGCTGGCCCTGGCCCGCGACCGCGACGCCTACCGGCGGCTCGCCGACGGCCTGGTCCCGGTGGACCGGGCCGTGGACGAACTCCTGCGCGTCCACCCGCCGGTGCTCAGCTTCCGCCGCACCGCCACCACCGACACCGAACTGGCCGGCCGGGCGGTCCGGGCCGGGGACAAGGTGGTGGTCTTCCACGCCTCGGCCAACCACGACGAGCGGGTCTTCACCGATCCGGCCCGCCTGGACCTCGGCCGCACGCCCAACCCGCACGTCTCCTTCGGGGACGGCCCGCACGTCTGCCTCGGCGCCCACTTCGCCCGGCTCCAGCTGCGGATCCTGCACGAGGAGTGGCGCGCCACCATGCCCGCACCCGAACTCACCGCTCAGCCCCGGCGGTTGGTGTCCAACTTCATCAACGGGATCACACGGCTGCCGCTGCGGGTGTCCGGGCTACGGCGGTGACGTCGGCGACCAGCTCGGTCACATCGGGCCCGTAGGCGTCGGAGTTGACGACCTTCAGCAGCACGCAGAAGGACGAGCGGCCGTACGTGCGGGCCAGCCGCTCGTGCTGCTTGGCCAGGTACCGGGCCGCGGCCTGGTTGCTCGTCGCGGTCTGCCCCGACAGCAGGAACACCGGACGGGAGCCCTGCCCGGTCGTCAGCCGCGCCAGCAGCACGTGCTCGGCCACCCCCTTCTCCCAGCGGTAGGACTCCCCGCCGACCACGATGGCCCCCCGGTCCGGGCCCTGTTCGGTGCTGGTGTCCACGCGCACCCCGGGGAGCATGGACGCCAGATGCGCGGTCGTGCGGGTGTTGGAGACCGGGCCACCGACACAGAACTCGGCCCGCTCGCCGAACCCCTGGCGGGCGGCGTCGTGCGTGACGATCTGGACGTTCGCCCCGCAGTCCTTGATCAGGGTGGATATCTCCAGCAGGGCGAACGCGTCGTTGCGGTGCAGCGACGAATCGGTGCCGCCCATCTGCCGGTTGACCACGAACAGGCAGTCCGACCCGGTGGGCAGCCCGAAGAAAGCCTGCTTGCGGCGCAGGGCGCGGCGCCACAGGTAGGTCCGGGAGAACCAGCCGAATCCGCCGCTGACGGCGCTGGCCATCACCCCGAGCACGATGTTGCGCACGTCGTCGTCCATGCGGCGGATGGTAGCCCGAGGCAGGTGTTCCTGACGCGGGGGGTGCGGTGAAGTTAGAGTGCGCAGCCCAGGCCTGGACACGTCCTGACAGGCCGTCGACTGGAGGTACGGATGCGTCGCCCCGCCGCTCGTCAGTTAGCCCTCGTCGCCCTCGCCGGAGCCCTGGTCTCCACGGGCGCCGCGGCCCCGCCCCCCGCCGGCCCCGGCGGCATCCCGGCCAAGGTCCCGGTCGCCGCCGGCTACGGCGGTGCGGTGGCCAGCGTCGACGCGGAGGCCTCCGCCGTCGGCATCGCCGTCCTGCGCTCCGGCGGCAACGCCGTGGACGCGGCGGTCGCCACCGCGGCCGCCCTCGGCGTCACCGAGCCGTACTCGGCGGGCATCGGCGGAGGCGGCTACTTCGTCCACTACGACGCGAAGTCCCGCCGGGTCCAGACCATCGACGGCCGCGAGACCGCCCCGGCGAGCGCCACCGCGGCGCTCTTCCAGGAGAACGGCGCCCCCATCCCCTTCCCGGAGGGCCAGACCAGCGGCCTCGGGGTCGGCGTGCCCGGCACCCCCGCCACCTGGAAGAGCGCCCTCGACAGCTGGGGCAGCCGCCCGCTCGGCCAACTGCTGCGCCCCGCCGAGAAACTGGCCCGCGACGGCTTCACCGTGGACTCCACCTTCCGCGCCCAGACCGAGCAGAACCAGGACCGGTTCAAGGACTTCCCGGCCACCTCGAAGCTGTTCCTGCCCGGCGGCGCCCTGCCGGTGGTCGGGTCCACCTTCAAGAACCCCGACCTGGCCGCCACGTACGCCGAGCTGGCCCGCAAGGGCACCGGCGCGCTCTACCGCGGCCCGATCGCCGAGGACATCGTCCGGGCCGTCCGCAAGCCCCCGGTGGACCCGGCCGCCACCCGCGTCGTCCGCCCGGGCGACCTGACGGCCAAGGACCTGAAGACGTACGCGACCAAGCGGCAGGCGCCGACGCGGGTGGGCTACCGGGGCCTGGACGTCTACAGCATGGCGCCGTCCTCCTCCGGCGGGACGACCGTCGGCGAGGCGCTGAACATCCTGGAGCGCACCGACCTCTCGAAGCTCTCCGAGAGCCAGTACCTGCACCGCTTCATCGAGGCGTCGCGGATCTCCTTCGCCGACCGCGGCCGTTGGGTCGGCGACCCGGCCGCCGTGGACGTGCCCACCCGCGAGCTGCTCTCGCAGCGGTTCGCCGACGCGCGCGGCTGCCTGATCAGGCCGGACCGCGCGCTGACCAGTCCGCTGGCCCCCGGTGACCCGCGCGATCCGGTCGCCTGCGGCAGTACCGGACAGGCCGCCCCGACCACCTACGAGGGGGAGAACACCACGCACCTGACGGTCGCCGACCGCTGGGGCAACGTGGTCTCCTACACCCTGACCATCGAGTCCACCGGCGGCAGCGCCATCACCGTCCCGGGCCGCGGCTTCCTGCTCAACAACGAGCTGACCGACTTCTCCTTCGCCCCGGCGGCCCCCGGGGTCCCGGATCCGAACCTGCCCGGCCCCGGCAAGCGGCCGCGCTCGTCCATGTCCCCGACCATCGTGCTTCAGGACGGGCGTCCGGTGCTTGCGCTGGGTTCACCGGGCGGCGCCACCATCATCACCACCGTCCTGCAGACGCTGACCGCCCACCTCGACCGCGGTCTGCCGCTGGTGGACGCGATCGCCGCGCCGCGCGCCAGCCAGCGCAACCAGACCACCACCGAGGTGGAGCCCGGGCTGTGGAACAGCCCGGTCCGCGCGCGGCTGGAGGCGATCGGCCAGGGCTTCCGGCAGAACCCGGAGATCGGCGCGGCCACCGGCGTCCAGCGGCTGCCCGACGGGCGCTGGCTGGCGGCGGCGGAGACGAGCCGGCGGGGCGGGGGCTCGGCCATGGTCGTCCACCCGCACGGCAGGCCGTAGCACCGGCGGGGGTACGACGGGCCCGGGCGGGCGTGCCGCCGCCGGGCCCGTCGTGCCGGGGGCTCAGAGGGCGGTGAGGATCCTCGGGCCGTCGCTGGTGATCGCGACCGTGTGCTCCGCGTGCGCGGCCCGGCTGCCGTCGACGGTCCGCAGGGTCC
This sequence comes from Streptomyces sp. NPDC002044, assembly GCF_040296725.1. Lineage (NCBI taxonomy): Bacteria > Bacillati > Actinomycetota > Actinomycetes > Kitasatosporales > Streptomycetaceae > Streptomyces > Streptomyces sp. NPDC002044. The sequence goes on along the minus strand of NZ_JBEOXU010000069.1, from coordinate 2,261 downwards.
AGCCGTCGCCGTCGCACGTGTAGTCGTCGACCCCGCCGGCGGTCAGCATCGGCTCGATGGCGAGCACCAGGCCGGGGCGCAGTTTCATGCCGCGCCCCGGCGGGCCCTCGTTGGGGACGCCCGGGTCCTCGTGCATGGTGCGGCCGATGCCGTGGCCGCCGAAGCCGTCCGGGATGCCGTACCCGGCGGCGCGGCAGACGCTGCCGACGGCGTGGGCGATGTCGCCGATCCGGTTGCCGGGCACGGCGGCGGCGATGCCCGCCGCGAGGGCCGCCTCGGCGGTCGCGATCAGCCGCAGGTCCTCGGGGCGGGCCCGGCCCACGGTGAAGCTGACCGCCGCGTCCCCGACCCATCCGTCGAGCTTCGCCCCGCAGTCGATGCTGACCAGGTCGCCGTCGCGGAGCCGGTAGTCGCCGGGGATGCCGTGCACGATCGCGTCGTTGACCGAGGCGCAGATCACCGCCGGGAAGGGGACGGGCGCGAAGTCCGGCCGGTAGCCGAGGAAGGGGGAGGTCGCACCGGCCTCCTGGAGCACCCCGCGCGCCACCCGGTCCAGGTCCCGGAGGGTCGTGCCGACGTGCGCGGCCTCCCGTACGGCCGCCAGGGTGTGGGCCACGACGCGGCCGGCGGCGCGCATCTCGTCGATCGACTTGTCTGTCTTCAGTTCCACCATGCCAATAACTATACCGGTATAACTGTAACGGGATAATTGTTGGGGTGGCGGGTATGGTGGGGGCATGGTCCGAACTCCTCTCACCCCCGAAGAGCGCGAGCGCGGCGAGCGCCTCGGCACGCTGCTGCGCGAAGCGCGCGGTACGCGCAGCATGGTCGAGATCGCGGCGGGCGCCGGCCTCTCGGCCGAGACCCTCCGCAAGATCGAGACCGGCCGGGCCCCGACCCCGGCCTTCTTCACCGTGGCCGCCCTAGCGGGCGTCCTCGGCCTCTCCCTCGACGAGGTCCTGCGCCGCTGCGCCCTGGTGCCGGCGCCCGTACCGGTGGCCGTCTAGCCCGTAACTGTGCCGGTGCCGGTGCCGGTGCCGGTCGGTGCGGTGCGGCGCCGGTCGCTGCGGTGCCGGTCCGGGCGTCCCCCGCGGAACCCGCCGGACGAGTTCGCCGCCCCCGGGGTGCCGGCGGGGGTCGGCCGCCTAAGGTCGCGGTATGAATCTCGAAGAGCTCGGCCGGGCCCGCTATATCAGCCTCACGACCTATCGCAAGGACGGCACCCCCGTGGCCACCCCGGTGTGGGCGGTGGCCGACGGCGGTGAGCTGTGCGTGTGGACCCGCACCGACACCTGGAAGGTCAAGCGGATCCGCAACGACGGCCGGGTCAAGGTCGCGCCCTGTGACGTGCGCGGGCGCATCACCGAGGGTGCTCCCGTGCTGGAGGGTGAGGCCCGGCTGCTGGACGACGCCGGGATGCGGCGGGTGCGGAAGATGATGTCGCGCAAGTACACGTGGCAGTTCTGGGCCGTGGACGTTCCCGCCACCCTGTGGCGCCGGGGGAAGCGGCCGCACACCGGGATCGCCGTCAAGCTTTGAGACTCCCGTAGCCCGCCCGTAACACGGGTGGGATCCAATGCGGGCATGGAGACCGCGACTGCACGTGTGATCGGGCAACTCGCCGCGTACGTACGCGAATTGACGCAGAGGCTGGATTCCGGGGCGGGCTGGTACGGGGAGTTCCTGCGCCGTGATCCGGAAGGCGTGCGGGCCTGCGTGGACGGGGCCGCGATTCCGCCGTGGGACGTGGTGGAGTCGCTGCTGCGGGACCTGGCCGGAGTCCGGGGCGCGGAGGCGGCGGCGCGCGAGACCGTATACGCGGGCCGGCTGCGGGCGGCGGCCGTCGCGGCCTGGGACCGGCTGCCGGGCGGGGCCGAGGAACTGCGGACCCTGCTGGCCGCCGCGGCCGGCCAACGGGCCGACGCCGAGCGGGCGTTGCACGACCTGACCGTCCGGCTCGGCGGCGCCGCCGACCGGGCGGAGGCCGACGCGCTGGGCCGGGAGCTCTCGTGGACCCGGGACGACGCGGCCCGCGCGGCCTCCCGGTACGAGGACCTGCGGGACCGCCTCGCGGCCCTGCCCCCGCAGGCCGCGGCGCCGTACGGCGTACCGCTGGCGGGGGTGCCGAGGCAGCGGGATGCGGCGGCGGCCGGTGTCCCGGCGCCACAGGTGCCGGCCGCCGGGGCGCCGGGTGCGGCGGCCCGGCCGGTCGGGCGGGCCGAGGGCCGCTGGCTGCGCGGGGCGCGCACGTCCGGGGGAGC